>DMDF01000091.1 GCA_003446605.1 Anaerolineaceae bacterium | reverse complement strand
AAACCGGCGATTCTGGGTATTTCCAGCAAAATTTCATCTGCCAATCCAGTTCCGGTCATCGGCGTGCCGGGTTATCCTGTTTCTGGCATCATTGTGATGGACTATATATTCAAACCGGTCATGGAGCTGCTTACCTGCCGCGAGCCGGAAAAAGATTTGGATATACAAGCTGCCATTTCACGCCGGCTGCCCTCCACCCTTAAATACCGCGAATTTGTGCGTGCCAGGCTGGGTGTGGTGGGCGAAAAGACGGTGGCGGTTCCGCTGAGTAGCGGAGCGGGCGTGGTCAGTTCTTTTGTAAAAGCGGATGGTATTATCGACATTCCACAGGATTCAGAGGGGTATGAGGCAGGGGAGTTGGTAAATGTCCATCTTAAGCACAGCCCGCAAGAGATTGCGCGGACGCTCGTTATTACCGGCAGCCATGACCCGTTATTGGACGAGGCAGCCGATATCATGCGTCGTACCTGGCGAGATAGCATTGTGGCATCCTCGCATGTGGGCAGTATGGGTGGCATTCTGGCGGTCAAACGTGGTGAAGCGCACCTCGGCGGTATTCATCTCTTGGACGAAGTGACCGGAACATACAACATCCCATATCTTAAAAAATACTTCCCTAATGGGGGGGTGGTTCTGGTTGAGTGCGTGGAACGGGTGCAGGGTCTCATGGTAGCACATGGGAACCCGAAAAGCATTCAAAATCTTAATGACTTGGTTGGTCTCGATTATGTAAACCGGCAGAAGGGAAGTGGCACACGCATCCTGTGCGATTTCCTCGCGAAACAATCCGGATTGGATACATCTATGATCCATGGCTATGAACGGGAAGAATTCACGCATACCGCTGTAGCAGCTGCTATCGCGGCAGGCACCGCTGATGCAGGTTTGGGCATTCTTTCTGCCGCGAAGATTTACGGGCTTGATTTTATCCCTATCTGTGATGAGCAATACGACCTGCTGGTAGCAGAGGATGCGCTTGAGTTGGAATCGGTCGGGAGACTCATTGAGGTACTGCACAGTGATGAATTTGCGCATAGATTAAATGAACTCAGTGGATACATCTTAAAGAATCCAGGGGAGGTCAGGCAGTGGAACTAACCCATTTTGACAAAAACGGGGAAGCGATTATGGTAGATGTAAGCCAGAAAGAAACAACGGCTCGTAGTGCCACGGCACGCGCCATCGTGAAGATGAAACCGGAAACGCTGGAATTAATCCTGGCTGGCAATGTGAAAAAAGGAGACGTGTTCGCTTGCGCACGTGTTGCGGGCATCATGGCTTCCAAGCGCACCCCCGAACTCATCCCTCTTTGCCATCCTATTCCGCTGACGAGTGTTTCGGTAGAACTGGAGCCCCAGCATCCTGATCAAGTGCACGTCATCGCAACCGTGAAATGCACTTACCGTACCGGCGCGGAAATGGAAGCACTGTGCGCAGCCAGCGTGGCAGCGCTGACCATCTATGATATGTGCAAAGCCGTCGATCGCGGGATGGAGATCACATCTATATGCCTGTTAAGTAAGAACGGCGGAGCGAGTGGGGATTACAAACGCGCAGAGAAAGAACCAACGAAATGATCGATCAGTTTGGTCGCAGCATCGATTATCTTCGTCTATCTGTGACGGAGCGCTGTACATTGCGCTGTACCTACTGCCGGGTGGAAGAGGGAATTTGCCCCAAAGCAGCGGAGCTTTCAGCGGATGAATATGCACGCATTGGTAAAGCCTGCGCACGGTTGGGTATTCATAAAGTGCGCATCACGGGCGGGGAACCGCTGCTGCGCAAAGATATTCTTGAGATTATCCAAAAGCTGTCTGCGATCGATGCCATCACGGAGATCACCATGACCACCAATGCCCAGCAGTTAGCAGGAAGAGCCAACGCTCTCAAAGAAGCTGGATTGAAACGCCTGAACATCAGTTTGGATACACTGGACGCCGCGAAATACCATGAAATGACAGGCGGGGAATTAAGTACGGTGCTTTCCGCAATAGATGAAGCAATTGAAGCGCAGCTCCTTCCGTTGAAAATTAATACGGTGATTGTAAAAGGCAAGAACGATGATGAAGTGGATGACTTGATGGCGCTTGCCAAAGAACGACCGATTGAGGTGCGTTTTATTGAGCTCATGCCGATTGGAGCGTTAGGGCAAAATGATGCAATGAGAGTGAATAATGATGTCCTGATTGCAGCACGACCTTTTCTGCAACCTCTACCTCCATGCTACCCGGGGCAGCCAGCCCGGGATTATGCGGTGGATGGGTATATGGGGCGCGTGGGATTTATCAGCCCGCTTTCGCACAAATTCTGCGCGAGTTGTAACCGTATCCGCGTGATGAGTGACGGGAAAATCCGCCCTTGTCTGGGAAGCAATATGGAAATTGAGACAAAAGAAGCACTTGCGTCAAAAGATGACGAAGTACTTCTCGAAACTATTCGCAATGCGATCTACCATAAACCCGACGGGCACCACTTCAACACGGGCTTCATATCGGAAAAGAACATGAGCAGGATCGGAGGATAGGGCTGTGGCGCACGTGGTGGCGGTAAATAGAAGTGCAAAAAGAGGCACCTTTAAATATCCTGAGACTGAAGTGCTTCTCAAACCAGACTTTGGGATTGAAGGGGATGCACATGCGGGGAACTGGCACAGGCAGGTCAGCCTGTTAGCACAGGAAAGTGTCGCTAAGATGAGCGCGCTGGGGGTAAAGGACCTCACTCCCGGGAAATTCGCCGAGAATATCACCACCGCAGGCATCGATCTCGCGATTCTTCCGCTCGGAACGCGTTTATCAATTGGGAATACGCTATTGGAAGTTACCCAGATCGGAAAGGAATGCCACCAACACTGCCAGATATTCCAGCAGATAGGCATGTGTGTGATGCCCACGGAAGGAATTTTCGCAAAGGTTATTACCGGGGGAACGGTAAGACAAGGAGATAGGATATTGGTTATTCCAAAAATCCAGGTTGCCATCGTTACTATTAGCGATAAAGGATTCAGCGGTATACGTGAAGATAAGAGCGGACCAGCGCTGCTGGAAGCGTTGCAAGAACATGCCATGGTTTGTAAAACGCTGATTCTTCCGGATGAAAAAGATAAAATCGAAGAAACGCTGATCCAAATGGTGGATGAAGGGGGAGTGGATGTGATCTTCACTACGGGCGGCACCGGTTTTGCCCCCAGGGATGTGACGCCGGAAGCCACGATGGCGGTCATTGAGCGGGTTGTGCCCGGTATTCCGGAAGCGATGCGCCAGAAAAGCATGCATATAACCGAACGTGCCATGTTATCCCGTGCCACAGCAGGCATTCGAAAACAAACACTGATCGTGAATTTACCCGGTAGCCCTAAAGCAGCGGTTGAGTGTCTGCAAGTGTTCCTGCCGGTCATGGATCATGCCGTGGAAACCCTGCGCGGGGATGCTTATGAATGCGGGCGTAAATGAAGTTTATTCCTTCATGAAAAGAAATTTTCAGGATACGATGCCCTTCGAATGATGCATCAATGTGGTGGATAGGGAAAATAGACCTGTAAAGGCTTTTGCATACATTAATTCCTGAAATGGCTGTTAGAAAATATCTTCCTTGCCATTTATAATTCGCCAAGCCATTGCAAAATGGCGTAATTGTTGCATTACCCAATGCAGAAGACTATAATTGCTTATTAGATTCTTCGACTCACTACCCTTCGGGATTCCATGGGTATGTGAGCAGCAGCATACTGGTAAATCCATTCATACCAGCCATGCTCAAGGGTATTACCGGAAACAGTAATGCCTCCCGTGTTTGGAAAGGAGAATAGCATGAAAAAGTTTTTCTTAGTATTGGTCGCGTTTGCAATGGTGGTCGGTTTTACTGCATGTACGCAGCAAGATGGAGACGAGCCTGTTGCAACGACCGAGGTCCCTGTTGAATCAGCAACTTCAACGGAAGTAGAGCCTGAAACAGCGATAGAAAACCCCGTTATTCGATTATCTACAACCACATCTGTCAACGACTCTGGCTTACTGCCGTATCTGCAGCCCTATTTCGAATCAGATACGGGCTACACTCTGGAGATCACTTCAGCGGGAACCGGTGCTGCCATTGAAAAAGCGCGCAATGGTGATGCAGATTGTCTGCTTGTGCATAGCAAAGCCTCCGAAGAAGAATATTGTAACGAAGGTTATGGCGAGGTACGTGTTCCTTTTATATACAATTACTTTGTAATTGTAGGACCTGCAGAGGATCCGGCGGGGGTGAAGGACAGTGCCACAGCTGGTGAAGCATTCCAGGCTATCGCGGATGCAGGTGCCACGTTCATTACGCGTGGTGATGCCAGCGGAACCAACAAGGCAGAACTGAAAATTTGGGATGGGATTGGATATAATCCTGATGGGCAGGAGTGGTATGTCAATATTGGTGAAGGCATGGGCAGAGCGCTCACGGTTGCAGACGAGATGCAAGCCTACACTCTTTCTGATAAAGCAACCTATCTGGCTCATGAAGATTCACTCAGCATCCTGATGGAAGAATCGGATGAAATGATGAACACTTATTCCATGATCGCAGTCACACCAGACCGCTGGTCTGATACGAATTATGCCGGTGCATTAGCTTTCATCGATTGGATGACATCTGAGAAAGCGCTTGATCTCATTGCCCAGTATGGTACTGCCGAATACGGCGAACCCTTGTTCTTTGTTCTTCAGTAAGCGCATTCTGTGAAAAGTGGGAGGGTAAATAGACCACCCTCCTCCTTTTATTTTTTATAAAAACTTGTGGATTCAATTATTCAAGCTATTAAATTGTTGTTTGGTGCAGATCCGGAATTGCGCCAGATCATCGGCGTAACACTGCGGATGTCTTTTTCCAGTACGATCATATCTTCTTTGCTGGGGATACCGTTAGGGGTGTTCATAGGGAGCACTGAATTCCGTGGGAAAGCATGGGTATTGCGCATTACAAACACATTGATGGGCTTGCCGCCTGTGGTAGCTGGGTTAATTGTCCTGTTGATCTTATCGCGGAGTGGTCCACTTGGAAAACTCAAACTCCTCTATACTGTGACTGCCATGGTAATTGCTCAGGTGGTATTGATTACGCCCATTATCACAGGTCTGACAAATAACATTGTGTCCTTACGTGCGCCGCAGATCCAAGAGACTGCAGTTGGGGTGGGACTCTCTCGATCCAAGCAGATGCTGTATACAATTTATGAATGCAGAATGCAGTTAATTTCAACGGTGCTGGCGGGTTTTGGCAGGGCTATTGCGGAAGTTGGCGCGGTGTCCATTGTGGGAGGAAACGTACAGTATAAAACACGGGTGATGACAACTGCGATCATGCTGCAGACCAATATGGGTCATTTTGAATTCGCCATCGCATTGGGAATTGTCCTGCTGGTTATTTCCTTCCTGATTAATGCGGTAGTACAGCGGCTGCAAGAGGGGAAGTTGCGCGATGATTGAATTGGTGAATATTGTCAAGAAATTTGAAGATCGCACCATCCTCAATATTCCTTATCTGGCTTTTGAAGAAGGCAAACGCTATGTATTGATGGGTGTAAACGGCAGTGGGAAAACTACCTTATTGCGTATCATGGCAGGAACATTAAAACCCGATATGGGTGAAGTAAAAAATATTCCTCGGGAGAATATGGGCTACATGCCGCAATTGCCTTATGCTTTTGGTTTTACCGTGCGCAAGAATGTGGAAATTGCACTTCCAAAATCTCCCTCAAGCACTGAAAAAGCAATGCATGCTCTTCAAGCAGTTGGCATGGATGGCATGGCAACTGCACACGGGCATACGCTTTCCGGTGGTGAGACACAACGCATGGCGTTTGCAAGGATGATTGCACTTCCGCATACATTGTTACTGTTAGATGAACCCACCTCATCGGCAGACATTCGGGGGATGGATGAAATTGAGACTACGTTGCTGCGCTACGTAGCAGATACCGGCTGCACGACTATTATCTCTACTCACTCTCCGGCACAGGCATTGCGATTGGCGGAGGAGATTATTTTTTTGGATAAAGGAGAAATCGTGGAACAGGGATCGGCAAAGAGCGTGCTGCGAAATCCACAAAATGAGGATGTGAAATTATTTTTGAAGCATTGGAAGATTTGAATTTCCTTTTATAATACGACCGAGGATAATCCTTGCTTGATCGTATTGTCAAACTGTTCTTCTCTCAAAGACGAACTGTATGGAGCGATAAATAAAATGGCGGGTCAGTAAAACACTGGACAATTTATCAGTAATATTGCATGTGCATGGCTGCTCTAAGGTCATTGAGGGTTTTATCGGCGATTTGGTTGGCTTTAATGTTCCCCTGTTTTAAGATTTCCCACACAAAAGATCCATCCTGTTCGTAGCGCTTTCTACGTTCGCGCATGGGTTGGAAATAGTCATTGATTACTTCTGTAAGTTCTTTTTTCAGCACAGAGGAACCCTGCGAGCCAATTTGGTTGGCAATCGCTGCTGGATCTGCCCCAGTGCACAGGGAATACATCATTAAGAGGTTTGCCACCTCAGGGCGCTGAACCGGATCGTATGTGATGGTCTTATTGGAATCTGTCTTGGCTTTTTTGATGAGCTGTGCAGTTTCATCAGCGCTCATCTTGATTTGGATGGAATTATTCAAACTTTTACCCATCTTGCGACCATCCAGCCCCAACAATATGGGCCCATCACCCAGCAGCAATTCCGGTTCAGGGAAGAAGGGTTCCCCATGAAAATAATCATTGTTAATCCTGCGCGCGATAGAGCGTGTCAATTCCACATGTGGCAGTTGGTCCTTGCCGCCCGGCACCACATTGCCTTTGCAGTATAGAATATCCGCTGCCTGGTGCACCGGATAGGTCATCATCAAGCCGCTGACCGAACGTGTTCCTAATAGCGCGATCTCATCCTTCACGGTGGGGTTGCGCTGTAATTCGGACATGCTGACCACACTGAGAAAAGGCAGCAATAGCTGGTTGAGTGAAGGGACCATACTGTGGCAGAAGATAGTGGCTTTTTGGGGGTCAATACCGACCGCCAGATAATCGAGGATGATATCCTTGATGCTGCTTTTCAAGCTTTCAGTGGATTTTCTGTCGGTGATGGCTTGATAATCTGCCAAGATCAGGAACATCTCCACACTCCATCCCTGTAGCTTCACACGGCTCTTTAGCGAACTAAAGTAGTGACCGATATGGAGAGCACCCGTGGTGCGTTCCCCGGTCAGCACACGGAACTGGGAAGGTTGTTTTTGCATTTCATCCCACAGGTGGGAACTACGTTTAATACAGCGTTTGAGCGATTCCGTCTCGTCTCCGTTTGTAGGGGGTGTGGGGTTGGGCATGCAGGTTTCCTCCTGTGTTTTTTTTCTATATTGCGATTATACATCAGCCCCTGCAGGAGGGGTACAAATGGGGGTAGAAGATAAAATAAATCGTGTATTTGCAATTTATATGAACACGAAAAAGAAGGATCTTTTTTGCTATTATTCCCGCTAGAATGATGGTGTTGGAGTGTACTCATGCGAGTGATCGATTGGACCGGAACAGACGCTTATTTCAATCTTGCTTTAGAGGATTATGTCTTTAACACTCTCGCTAAAGGTCAAGAATATCTCATCTTGTGGCAAAATAAAAATGCGGTGGTGGTGGGAAGGCATCAAAACATCCTTGAAGAAATCAATACCAGCAATGTTCGTGAACATGACATACAGATCGTACGCAGATTATCTGGGGGTGGGGCGGTATATCATGACCTGGGGAACCTGAATTTTTCTTTCATATTCCCTGTACAAGGACGGCAGTATGATTTCAAAACTCTGTCGTTGCCCATTTTTCAAACACTGGTTGACCTGGGTGTGCCGGTACAATTCAGCCAACGCAACGACCTGCTGCTGGAGGGAAAAAAGATCTCTGGCAGTGCCCAATCTATAAAGAGCGGACACCTCTTGCATCATGGCACCCTGCTTTTTCATTCAAACCTGGATATGCTGCAGGCGGTATTAAAGAAAGGTAAGGATGAGATCGTTTCTCGGGGAGTAAAATCGGTGCACAACCAGGTCACCAATATCCAGGCTCATTATCCTGATATCACGATGGATATTTTCAAGCAGCATTTCAAAGAATGGATCGAAACCGAATGGGAATTGCAGCTGTATGAGATGAGCACGCAAGATATTGAAGAGGTGCAGCGCTTATGTGACGAAAAATATCATACCTGGAATTGGAATTATGGTAGTTCGCCGGCGTTTGATGTCAGAAGAACGTGCGCAACCAGGGCTGGCGACGTGGAAGTTTTTATCCAGGTGCAGAAGGGAGGGATAATCCAATCTATTCGCTTTTTTGGTTTTTCCAACGGAGAGCGAGAAATTGCTGAGATCGAAGATGCGCTTCAGGGGGTATTTTTTCGCGAGGAGGATGTGAAGGCTGCACTGCGAAATATTGGGGTCGAAGATTCCATTCCCAGGATGACGGTGGATGAATTATGCCGACTTATTGTTTGTTGAAGAATTGGCGGATCAACAAACATGCTTGAATATGTGTCTGTGTCATGTTGCGCGCAGCGAAGCATCTGATAACCACGAGATAAAACCAGCCAGTGTGATATCTTTCAGATCCTAAAAAAAATAAGTGATCAGAATCTCTGTCTCATCCATGGATGTTCGTTCCCGGGAACCACTCACAAATATCCTCTAGCTTGTCATCTTTTGTCACGTTAATGCAATCTAAGCGATCATTAAAACAAAAAAGAGGAGAGCATTGGCTCTCCTCTCGTCATTTCAAGTATCTTAGCGCTTGGTCTTGAGCGCGCCCCAACCGGCGAAGGTGCCGCTGTCACCCAGGTCTGCTTCAATGCGCAGCAGCTGGTTGTACTTGGCAACCCGGTCGGAACGGGCGGGGGCACCGGTCTTGATCTGCCCGGTATTGAGCGCCACAGCCAGGTCGGCAATGGTGGAATCTTCGGTCTCACCCGAGCGGTGCGAGGTGACCGCGGTCCAGCCAGCGCGTTGGCACAATTCAACCGCTTCGATGGTCTCGGTCAGAGAGCCGATCTGGTTGACCTTGACCAGCAGAGAGTTGCAGGCTTTTTCTTCGATGGCACGTTTGACACGCTGCGGGTTGGTGACCAGCAGGTCATCGCCCACGATCTGCAGCTTGTCGCCCATCTGTTCGGTCATCATCTTCCAGCCATCCCAGTCATCCTGAGCCAGCCCATCTTCGATGGAAACGATGGGGAACTGTTCCACCCAGGATTTCCAGAAGGCGACCATCTGCGCGGGGTCGAGTTTCTTGCCCTCGCGGCGCAGGTTGTAGACCTTTTCTTTTTCATCATAAAATTCGGAAGCTGCCGGGTCGAGTGCAATGGCGACATCGCTGCCAGCCTTGAAGCCCGCTTTTTCGATGGCTTCCAGAATGACTTCCACGGCTTCCACGTTGGCTTTTAATTGTGGGGCGTAGCCGCCCTCATCCCCAACCAGAGTGATGTAGCCATGTTCTTTGAGGACGGATTTGAGAGCATGGTAGATCTCAGCGCCCCAGCGCACGCATTCCGCGAAGGAGGGAGCGCCAAAGGGCATGACCATGAATTCCTGCGCGTCGGTGGATTGCCAGCCGGTATGCGCGCCGCCGTTGAGGATGTTCATCATGGGGACGGG
>DMDF01000161.1 GCA_003446605.1 Anaerolineaceae bacterium | reverse complement strand
GAGAAGGAAAAATGACCCAATATATTATTCGCAGATTACTACTGATGCCACTGACATTATTAGGAGTAACTCTACTCATCTTTGGAATGCTTTCATTTTTATCCCCGGCTGAACGTGTATCTCTTTATGTGCGTGATATTCCTAAAAATGATATCATGATGAATTCCCTTATAGAAAGATATGGTCTTGATGATCCGTTCTTTGTCCAATATTATCATTGGATGGTTGGTCATAAAGATGCTGAAACAGGTGAGATGGTCGGAGGAATTCTACGAGGGGAGTTTGGCTATTCACGATCTGCGAATCAAAATATTGACACACTCATTAAACGCCGTTTCCCGGCAACTGTCGAACTAGCGCTCTATGCGATTGTTCCGTTAATTGGAGTCGGAACATGGTTGGGCATTGTAGCAGCGAAGAATCACAATAATATTATTGACCAAATAACCAGATTATTTGGAATATTGGGTTATTCATTTCCTTCATTTGTGTTTGGGTTATTGATGTTGATGTTTTTTTATGCAAAATATCAAATTTTTCCACCTGATCGACTTTCGAGCTGGGCTATGCTGGCGGTTTCCAGCGATCAATTTACCAGTTATACCAGCCTGGTCACCATCGATGCTTTGATCAATGGTCGTTTTGATATCTTCCTGGACGCGTTACGTCATATGGTCTTACCCATTCTTACCCTTTCCTATATTAACTGGGCGTTGTATTTACGTATCATGCGTTCATCCATGTTGGAAGCGATGAACCAGGATTATATAGTCACAGCTCGCGCTAAAGGGGTAAAGGAAAAAGACGTTTTGAATAAACATGCCAGACCGAATGCGTTGATCCCCATTGTGACCATGAGCGGCATGACAATAGCAGGTCTGTTGAGCGGCGTTACGATTACCGAGACAATCTTTATTTATCCTGGGATTGGTTCTGCGGCCGCCTCTGCATCCTCTCAATTGGATGTGGTCACAATTACTGCACTTGTTTTGCTGACGGGGTTTATTCTATTGGTTGCGAACTTGATCGTGGACATCACGTATGCATTCCTGGATCCGCGCGTGCGGTTATCCTAAATTCGGTATAGAGGAGTTAGAGAATGACTGAAGCACAACAAGTATTGGACGAAAAGCTTGAAGGCTTGATCGGTGAATATACCGAACGCACGATATCCCGTACAGAACGAATTCTGGGACCGGAACTATATCGAATTCTGAAGGGGATTTTTACCACCCCCACTTCAATTGCTGGTTTTGCTTTGATTATACTGTTTGTATTAGTGGCAATTTTTGCCCCGCAAATCATTCCGCCCAAAGAGAATGTCTTGGATCCCTTTAAAATCATGCGCGATGGTTTTGCAACAGTCCCCAAAGCGCCTGGTGCATTATGGGTAAAAAACCCACCCACCATACCTTGGTGGTACCAAACTTTTGTCGGTGATGAATGGGTGCATTTGTTTGGAACCGCCAGCGGTGGCTGGGATATTTTCTATGGGGTGATATGGGGAACCAGGACAGCTATTAAAGTTGGTTTGATCATTGAAGGTATCACCTTGCTGGTTGGAATCATCATCGGCTGCGTAGCAGGATTTTATGGTGGATTCCTGGATACGATCATCATGAGGGTGGTAGAGGTTTTTCAGACGTTCCCGTTCATCATGGCAGCCATGACGCTTTCGGCGATCCTGACGCCAATCATCGGGAAAGGTATCTGGCCTGCCACCATTGCCCTGATTGCATTTGGCTGGATGGGATATGCCAGGTTGATTCGAGGTGATATCCTATCTGTACGGGAACGGGATTACATTTTAGCCGCACGCGTGATCGGTGCCAAAGACAGCCGTATCATGTTCAAACATATTGTTCCTAATGCCATTTATCCCACCTTGGTGGTTGCCACCCTGGATATAGGTTCAATCGTTGTATCCTTTGCGGCACTGAGCTTCTTAGGAATTGGGACTGAAATTGGCTATGCTGACTGGGGTCAATTGGTCAGTTTTGCCCGTAACTGGATTCCACAACTTTCCAATTACTGGTGGATTCTAATTTATCCCAGCGCAGCCCTGGTTTTGTTTGTTCTAGGCTGGAACCTGGTTGGCGATGCCCTGCGGGATATCATGGATCCCCGTATGCGCAATCGCTAATCCATAATAACTAAAATGAAATCAGGGTTCCGCAATTTACGGAACCCTGTATTTTCTTAAACGAAAAAAATATGTTAAAATATCTACCTCTTGACGATATTCCCCTAATGGGGCGTGGTGCAACGGCAGCACAGCAGACTTTGAATCTGTTGATCTTGGTTCGAATCCGAGCGCCCCAGCTAAAGGGAATATGAGAAAATACCATAAACACGAGCTAAATGATCTTCATTCAGCTCGTTCTTTTATTAAAGGATAATGGAGAAGATCATGAAAGTTGGATGCGTCATATTGGCTGCTGGAATGAGCAAACGAATGAAATCGGCAAAGCCTAAGGTCATTCATGCCCTGTTGGGAAAACCAATGCTATCTTATTCAATTGAAGCTGTGCAGTCGGTGACTGATATTCCTCCTGTAGTTGTGGTCGGGTATGCGGCGGATGAGGTGAAGAAAAGCACAATACAGGATGTGACCTTTACAATTCAAGCCGAACAATTAGGCACTGCCCATGCGGTTATGACAGCCGAAAAAACTCTCAAAGGGAAGGTAGATATTGTAGTTATAACCAGTGCAGATATGCCATTGGTGACAGAGAAGACTTTCGAGCAGCTTAAGAATCTTCAGATAACCAATACAGGACCGTTGAGCTTGGTAAGCATCCAGGGTGATATCTCACGGGGTTTTGGAAGAATAATAAGAGATAATGACGGGAAAGTCTTGCGGATTGTCGAAGAGAAAGTTGCTACCCAAGATGAACTTCTTGGTAAAGAATACAATGCTGGTATCTATTGTGTTGCTTCAGACTGGCTGTGGGAGGCACTCCATAAAATAAAGAAATCGAGTGTGGGGGAATATTACTTGAC
This sequence comes from Anaerolineaceae bacterium, assembly GCA_003446605.1. Lineage (GTDB taxonomy): Bacteria > Chloroflexota > Anaerolineae > Anaerolineales > Anaerolineaceae > UBA4781. Next base: position 22,883 of record DMDF01000161.1, on the reverse strand, counting down.
AGACTTACTGGAAATTGCAGTGGCTTCAGGAAAAAATGTGGAGGTCTTAACCCTTAATGATCCTGATGAAGCGATTGGTGTCAACAATCGCATTCACTTTGCTGAGGTGGAAAAGATACTGCGTGAACGTATCAATGAAGAATTTATGCTTGCGGGTGTGACGATGGTTGATCCAGAGCGCATCTACATAGAGGCTGGTGTAACGATTGGTCAGGATACGATCATTTACCCGGACACCTATATAAGAGGCAATACCCGAATTGGCAAGAATTGTGAAATTGGTCCCGGTACGATCATTGATGACTCTGCCATAGGAGATTATTGCACAATCTTGAAGAGTGTACTGGAAGAGGCACTGCTTGAAGATCATGTCGAGATGGGTCCATTCTGCCGTTTGCGTAGTGGAGCACACCTGGGCAGCCATGTACACATGGGGAATTTCGGGGAAGTAAAGAAATCACATTTGGGGAACGGTGTTAAGATGGGGCATTTCTCCTATATTGGTGATGCTGAGATTGGCGAGGATGTGAATATTGGTGCTGGTACGATCACCTGTAATTATGATGGGCAGAAGAAGAACAAAACTGTTATTGGAGCAGGAACTTTTATTGGTAGCGATACTATGCTGGTAGCTCCACTAACAATTGGAAAAAATGCTGTTACTGGTGCGGGTGCAGTTGTAACGAAAGACGTAGGCGATGGTGAGAAGGTAGTGGGCGTTCCTGCCCATGTGATTAAAAAACAAAATGGTGAGGTCGATAACAATGAGTGATACAGAACAGGATATGAAACAGCAGTTGATACGGCAAGCGTTAGAAGCCAGAAAACGAGCGTATGTTCCTTATTCAAAGTATCCTGTTGGGGCAGCGTTGTTGACCGGGTCCGGGAAAATTTACAACGGCACCAATATCGAAAATGCTGCCTATCCGGTAACGATTTGTGCTGAGCGCGTGGCAATATTTAAAGCAGTGTCAGAAAGTGATTTGGACCTGCGTGCTATTGCCGTGGTAACCAAGAATGGTGGTATGCCCTGTGGATCTTGCCGTCAGGTCATGGCAGAATTCAATCCGGATTTGAGAATTTATATCGCTGATGAAAATGGGGATATCACACAAGAAACAGTATTAAAGGACATTCTTCCCAGCTACTTCGGACCGAAAAGCTTAGTTCGCGAATAGACTTACTTGTAGAGATGGATGACAGTGACCGGCTAATTAATTCAGAAGCATTTGTGATCACGCAAACTGATTTCGGTGAAGCGGATCGCTTCTATACGGTTTTTACGAGGAAAAGGGGGAAGATTAAAGCATTTGCGCGCGGTGTTCGTAAATCTCGATCACGTAAAGCGGGTCACTTACAACCACTTTCATTGATCCATTTAATGCTGGCAAAGGGCAAGACTTTTTGGATCATCACGCAATCTGATACGATCAATGCCTATATGTCAATTAAAAATGATTTGGCAAAGACAGCCAGTGCATTATATGTCTTCGAATTACTAGATCGTTTTGCTCCTGAAGATGAGCCGCTTTTTTCTCTGTTTACACTGGTCAAGGAAACCATGTCTCGAATTGAAGAAGAAGAGGATATCTTTCTCCCTATTAAATTCTATGAATTACGATTGCTGAAATATACCGGTTATATGCCTAATCTTGTGACCTGCGTTCAATGCGGGAAGGAGATTCAGCCACAAGACCAATACTTTTCCGCGGAAAGAGGGGGTGTACTTTGCCCCACGTGTGGAGTTCAAGTTTACCGTACAAGAAAGATCACTCTTTCTGCGTTGAAATATTTACGTTATATTCAGAGGAACCCCTATAGAAAATTTGAGAAAGTGAACCCATCCAGCTCGGTTCGCACAGAAATTGATGCAATAATGCTGTATTATTTAACCTATATTACTGAAAAAAAATTGAACACACCTGCATTTATGAACCAAATAAAAGAGCAGGACGAGAAGAAAGAATAGTGAATAGTATGAATCAGGAATCAAAAACTTACTCTCGGGAAGAACGCTTGCGTGGACTGATTGAGCAAATTGATGCATATATTGACCATTACCATGGCGGTTCAGTCGAATTCATTTCTCTTGAGCAGAATGTACTGCGAGTGCGTTTGGGAGGTGCCTGTGAAGGTTGTTCTTTACAAGCAGCTACATTGAAAGGATGGGTGGAAGGTACGGTCAAACAATTCTTCCCAGAGATCATTAGGGTGGAATTAGGAGAATAGCGAGTGAATTTGACCAACGAATAATACTCTTAGGTTGCTCGCGTGTGTTTCAAAGATCATGAAAACAAACATTCCCTCCTTCTTTTTGGTTGTGTTACTGTCTGTTTTAATCATTTCATGCACAACTACTGCACTGGAAGCAAATGATGTTCCACCTGAGACAGATTTTATTGATGTAGTAAACCCCAAGAATGAAGATGTTCCATTCGATTTCTTCAAACAGTCTGTACAATTCGATGTCATTGATGTGTTTTCCGGTTTGTCTTCCAATGTAGTGAATGAGGTGATTCAAGATCAATACGGTTTGATATGGATCGCAACTTTTGATGGACTTATAAGGTACGACGGAAAAAATTTTACAATTTTTAAAAAAGATGCTTCTGATCCCAATAGTTTGATCAATGATGCCGTTTGGACGATCTATCAGGACCGCGATGGATATCTTTGGGTTGGAACTGATGGAGGACTGGATCAGTTTGATCGAGCATCCCAGTCCTTTATTCATTACCAAAGTGATCCTTTAGTGGCTGGCAGTATATCGAGTAATTACGTTCGTTCGATTTTGCAGGATTCTGGTGGATACCTGTGGATTGGAACCTCAGGTGGGGGATTGTGTAAATATGATTACGAATCAGAAGAGTTTGAGACCTTTACCCATGATGACAACAGTAATTACAGTATTGCCAGTAATATTGTGCGATCCATTTATGAAGATTCACGTGGATATTTGTGGGTTGGCACATGGAATGGTTTGGATCGGTTTGATTATGAAACGGGCAGTTTTTTTCATTTTAATCAAGAGATTGATGAAAACTTCAACCTGTATCTTGAAAACTTACATCGTGGCATCAAGGGCATTGATATAAATACTGAGATCCTTGGGACAGCTGACATCCAATATGACCCATCCAATATTTCTACAGGTAATAAAATTGTGGATATAGACGAAGACCTTGATGGTGATCTGTGGTTGGCTACTCTTGGGGGTGGAGTTAGTAAATTTGACCCATTTAATGGATCTTTTGTGAACTATCAGAATGACATCGAGCAGTCAGCTAGTTTAAGTAACAATACAGTCCTGGATGTGTTTCGTGATTCTCAAAATAATTACTGGTTTGGGACGAATGATGGTTTGAATTTGTATGATCGTAAAAATGACCGGTTTGTACGTTTTATGGCAGATCAGAACTATCAGGATGTTCCTAATACACTGTCGAATGGAATGGTGACAGCCATTATGGAAGACCGCTCAGGTATGTATTGGGTTTCAACGTCTGGGGGTGGCATAAATATTTTCAGCCCATCCATGAATCGTTTCCAGCATGTTAAGAATGATCCCTCGCGCCCATCCTCCTTGAGTGATAATACCGTTTGGGCATTTCACCATGATTATGATGGCACCTTGTGGGTAGCCAATAATGCAGGGGTGGATATAATGCGTGAGGGAGCCAGTTATTTTATCCATTATGACCCTCATGCAGAGAATCTTCGAAATGAAGATGATGCAGTCTATGCTTTTTTACGGGATTCAACCGGTAAGATGTGGATTGGTACGGCGCATGGTTTGAGTGTGTTTAATTACGCCGAAAATCGGTTTGTTAGCTATCTTTCAGATCAACCTATTTTTCCGCAGGTTTTATTGGGTGAAGTGGTGGTTACCTCCCTCGAGGAAGATTCCATTGGAAATATTTGGATAGGAACATACGGACAGGGTCTAGTGAAATTGGATCAAATGGAAAGCTCTCTTATTCCTTATACCTATGATCCACAGAACTCCAATAGCATCAGCAGTAATCTTATCAATGTGATTCTACCAGACCAAGGCGGGTATATTTGGATTGGAACGATTGGGGGTGGGTTAAATTACTATGATCCCAATACCGCTACCTTTGTGAATTATCTCAATCAAACAGAAAACCCAGCCAGCATCAGTGATAACAATATCACCTCGCTCAATAAAAGCCCTGATGGTTTATTGTGGATCGGGACATACGCTGGTTTAAATGTCTATGATCCTGACACAAACAATTTCAAGTCCTATACTGTCCGGGATGGATTGTCCAGCGATACGATTCTGGGCGTGGTGATAGATAACGAAGGAATAGTGTGGGTTAGCACAGGGAATGGTCTTTCTCGGTTTGACCCTGAATCTGAGACATTTATTAATTTTACTTATCGCGATGGATTGCAGAGCGCTGAATTCATCAGTGGCTCCTGCGCATTGGGGAATGGTGGTATTGTCTTTTTCGGTGGGATGGATGGATATAACCTTTTTTACCCCCAGCAGTTGGGGGGGAATACTTATATTCCTGAGATTGTGCTTACATCTCTGACCCATAGTGGTGAGCTCGTTGAACTGGAGCAAGGGTTTGAGGAGGTGGAAGAGATTGCACTCAAGGCGCCGGATAATTATTTCGAATTTGAATTTTCATCTATGAATTATGTTCAACCCCATAAAAATGAATATGCTTATATTCTGGAAGGATTTGATAAGGATTGGAATTATGTTGGGACTCGCTCATATGGTAGATATACCAATCTGGATCCGGGTGAGTATCTACTCAGGTTGATTGGCTCCAATAATGACGGCGTGTGGAATACTGCTGGAAAAACCATCCAAATAAGGGTTATTCCCGCCTGGTGGGAGTCACAATGGTTCCGTGTCTCTGCTATCTTACTGATCGCATTAGCTTCAATTTCTTTCTATCGTCTGCAAATAGGGAATGTGGAACGGTACAATCGGCGGCTCTCTGCTGAAGTACAGGAAAGAACCCGAGATATCGAAAAACGTCGGCGTGTATCAGAAGGATTGCGCGAGATCCTTATTCGCTTGAATTCGAATCTTCCTATCCGAGAGAGTATTGATTATATCGCCTGTCAGGTTAGCACACTTCTTTCTGCTCCGTGTGTTCTTATTGTGCAGTTGCGTGGTGACAATCGGGTAAAAACGCTGGCAGTCTATATAGATGAACATTGCAATGGAGAAACTGGTTCAATACCTGCTGAATTTGGAGAAGTTCCTTCTGCTGTGGTTGCACAAATTTCATCAACGATTAAAAAACAAAAACAGGTTACTGTGGAGTTCCCTGATGTAGAGACGGGGATCCAACAAATCTATACGGGTGTACCCATATTTTTAAGTGGTGATGTGTACGGCGGATTGATCATTGAGCATGGAGATCTTGAAATTCGCCATGAAGAATTGGAATTACTAAAATCATTTGCTGATCAGGTAGGTCTGGCAATTGGGAATGAACTGCTCCGCACCGAGGCTGAAGAGATCGCCGTTGTCTCTGAACGCAACCGTATTGCACGGGATTTGCATGATGCGATCACGCAAACCTTGTTTTCAGCAAATTTGATTGCGGAAACCATCACGGAATTATGGGATACGGATCGCTCACGCTCACTCCAGTTGATCACCGAGCTGCGCCAGTTGAATCAAAGTGCTTTAGCAGAAATGCGCACATTGCTGCTGGAATTGAAACCTGCTTCGGTTATTGAAACGGATATGGAGGAATTGCTCAACCAGTTGGCAAACGTTCTGCGTGGAAGAGCCGGCTGTGAGGTGGAGTTGGATATTCAAGGACATTGCAGTCTTCCTGAAGAGGTGCATATTGGTGTGTATCGCATTGCGCAAGAAGCGATAACCAATATCATGAAACATGCTAGTGCAACCCAAGTGCGTATACAATTAATCTGTGAGGTTAAGAAAGCAAATAAGAAAGAGAAAAGCACTCATTTGCTGCATTTGGTCATTGAAGATAATGGTAGTGGATTTTCCCCCGAATTACTAACAGGCAGTCGTTTTGGATTGGCAAATATGCAGCAGCGTGCTCATGCGATTAATGCACAATTGGATGTGGAGACGAGGATCGAGCAAGGTACCACTATCCATGTTATATGGCAGGAAAGAGAGGATGATGAGGCAAATGGAAGACAGAATAAAAGTAATTTTAGTTGATGATCATGAGGTGGTGCGGAGAGGATTGTCCTCCTATCTAAGCATAACCCACGATATTGTTATTGTGGGCGAAGCCAGTAACGGGGAAGAAGCGATTGAGGTCTGTGAAAAAACCAAACCGGATGTAATTTTAATGGATCTAGTGATGCCAATCAAAGATGGAATTGAAGCTACCAAAGAGATATTGGCTCGTTTTCCCGAAATGAAGATTATTGCGCTTACCAGCTTCAAAGAATCAGACATGGTGCAGGATGCCATGCGGGAAGGTGCACTCGGCTATTTACTTAAAAATGTAAGCGGCAAGGAATTAGCCGATGCGATCCGATCTGTTTATCAGGGTGAACCAGCTCTTGCTCCAGAAGTCACTCGTGATTTTGTGATAGGCATGCAGCAGCCTCGTATGGGTGATGACCTGACCGGTCGCGAAATGGAAGTGCTGAAATTGCTGGTTGAAGGATTAAGCAACCCTGAAATTGCAGAGCAGTTGGTGATTAGTCGATCTACAGCGCGTGCCCATGTGAGCAACATTCTTGCGAAGTTGCAGGTATCAAATCGCTCTGAAGCAGTTGCGCTTGCTCTGAGGAAGAGATTGGTTAGATAGCAATTATTTAACTGTACAGATGTATAAGTATTGAACTACCCCTGCGGATAATGACCGCAGGGGTAGTTTCCATTAAATTTAGTTTAAGCTACATAATCCACGAGGAGGTGGATTAAAGAAAATGTTCTTGGAAGTGCCCTTAAAAACAATAAAGAAAGAGGAGAAGACTGATGAAATCAAAATGGTACGTAGTATTAACTTTCCTTGTAATTTTGTCAACACTGCTTGTTGCCTGTGGACCAGCAGATTCCGCTGAACCGCAAGATGTGGATAACGGATCAGCGGGTGCTGCAGCATCGGATGAAGTGTGGACATCCAAGGATCCAAACGTATGGATCGAGACCACATACGGGGAACCAGACACATTGGATATCTCTCATGCCTATGAGTCAGCTGGAGGAGAGATTATTGAAAATGTGTACGACCGTTTGCTGTGGTACAAAGAGGATTCTGTGACAGAGTTCGTACCTTGGCTCGCAACCGAAATTCCGTCTCTGGAAAATGGCGGTATCTCTGAAGATGGTTTAACCTATACATTCAAGATTCGCGAAGGGGTTAAATTCCATGATGGCAGCGATATGACCGTTGATGATGTTGCCTACAGCATGGTGCGCAATATACTGGCTGGTGGTACTGATTCACCACAGTGGATGTGGGTGGAGCCATTGCTTGGCGCCGGTCTGTTGGATATTTCCGAATTGGTAGCAGCTTACGAAAATGGGGTTGCACTGGATGACCCACAAGCTATGTACAACTTCGTTAGCAGTGGTGAAGTGGATATACCTTATGATGACCGCGCAGCTCTGGCAGCATATTCCCCTGAAACCTTGACCGCGGTGTGCGAATTTGTTCAAACGCGTGTTGTGGCTGATCCCGAAACCAGCACCGTCACATATAAACTTGCGCAACCATGGGCGCCTTTTTTGGCGACTTTCCTTGGCTACTGGGGTTCCATCCAGAGCAAGGAATGGGTTGGCGCGAACGGTGGTTGGGATGGCGATTGCACGACCTGGACAGAGAATTACGCCTGGTCGGCAGAGGAATTAAACCAATACCCGATCGGCAATTCCGCGATGGGAACCGGACCTTATATGTTCGATCACTGGACACCCGGCGAAGAACTGGTGATGGTTGCCAATGAGAACTTCTGGCTCGAAGAACCGGCATGGGAAGGGATGCCCACCGGTGCTCCACAATTGAAGACAATTGTTATCAAACAGGTAAGCGAATTCGCAACCCGTTTAGCCATGGCACAGGCAGGTGACGCTGATAACGTACTGCCCGGTTCCACGGAAGACTGGCCAATCCTGGATGGCTTTGTCGGCGCGGAAGTCACCTACGACGAATACATGGCTGGTGTTCCTGCAGTGGGAATTGATTCGGAAAAACCTTTTGTGAAGATCTCCGATATTCTGGCAGTCAATACTCGCACGGATGTTGGTTTTGCTTTCACCGTCAACACCGAGGGTGGCAATTCATTCATCGGTAGTGGTCAACTGGATGGTGATGGTATTCCCGCTGACTTTTTCTCCGATGAGCATGTCAGGCGCGCCTTTGCTTACTGCTTTGACTATGATACTTATTTGAACGATGTGCTTCAGGGTGAGGGCGTACGAGCTCCAACACTCATGCTGCCCGGTATGGCTGGCTATGATGAGAATGCACCCCAATATACCTATGATATTGAAAAATGCCGTGAGGAATTGAAAGCTTCTACCTGGGTTTCAGAAGATGGAACACAGCTTTATGACCTCGGGTTCCGTTTCTCAGCAATTTACAATGTGGGCAATACCCAGCGCCAGACCATTGCTGAGATCATTCAGGCTGGTATGCAGGAAGCGGGCACACAGTTCGTGGTGGAAGTTGTTGGTTTACCCTGGCCTTCTTTCTTGCGTTCGATCAATGCCAAGAAGGTACCCATCTTCATTATCGGATGGATCAGTGACTACTATGATACTCACAACTGGGTGAACACATTTACCGTTGGTTACTATACTTTCAAACAATCCTTCCCAGATGAGATCCGGCAGGAATTCAACCAGATTGCGGTACAGGGTGTACAGATTAGCGACCCGGAGGAACGTGACGCCTACTACAAGGAAGTTTTCAACCAGAAATATCATGACCTTTCACCTGCTATCTTGCTGTACCACCTGAAGAATCGCAATTACCAGCAGCGCTATACCCATGGTTGGTATGCCAATGCGGCTTACTCCAACAAATGGTACTACCCGCTGTGGAAAGATTGAATATGTCTCACTAGAAATATTAGCTAAAAAATGTCCGCGTAGCTGAATATCGGTCAGTATTGCGCGGACAAAACCAAAAGCAGCTGGGGAAGGATCACCCTCCAGCTGCTTCTGGTTTAATGCGAAAAGTTTTCCCTGTAAGGATGCACACTTTACATAATTTTGGTAAAATAATCCTTCGCTAGGAGTATCATGGAAGAATTAATCGTTACTATCGTTGTCGCAATCAGCCTGGCAATGGATTGCTTTGCGGTTTCATTGGGCATCGGGTGTTCTCCCGTTCCTTGTGATAAAAAAAGCGTGTTTCGACTTTCTTTTTATTTTGGTCTATTTCAGGGTGGAATGGCGTTGTTGGGATGGATTGTGGGGAATACTATCCTTCCTTATATTGAATCGTTTGACCACTGGATTGCTTTCTTCCTGTTGGCATGGATCGGTATTCGCATGATCCGTGAAGCCTTTTCAAAAGATTCTAATGAAATTAATGGAGATCCTACTCGTGGTGGAACCCTGGTGATGCTTTCCATCGCGACCAGCATAGATGCCTTGGGTGTTGGACTTAGCCTTTCGTTCATAAGTTCTGATGTATTTTTATCTAGCCTAATTATTGGGGTTGTATCAGCGATCTTTACGGTTATCGGTTTAAAATCTGGAAATCGGTTGAGTGCTAAATTCGGTAAACGCATTGAGATTCTGGGTGGGTTGATCCTGCTTGCTATCGGAACCCGCTTGGTTATCACACATCTTGCAGGTTAAACTAAGTCACAGTCTTTTGGTAAGTTGTGAAAAAAGAGTGAAGATACCCTCAAATCACACTCCATCAGACTTGACATTTTCAGGAATTCAGTTGACAATTTCAAATACCTCCCGGGTTTGTAATGCTACCCGGTGGGGATTGGAGGTACGTAATGAAAAGATCGATGATGATGGTGAGCCTACTGTTGTTGCTTGGAATTGTTTTTTCTGCCTGCACACAGCAAGCAGAATCTCAGGAGGCTACACCTGACCTGGGAGCTGTGAAAACCCAGGCTGTTCTCACTGCCGTAAGCCAGATGACAGCAGACGCAGAAGCGGTTGCCGAAGAACCAACGCAAGAACTTCCCACCATCACGCCACTGCCAACAAAAGATACTCAGGTTACTGTTGTTGCACCGACGGCTACCAAAGCTGCTAGCGGTGGCGGTGGGGGTACCACCTATACCGGTTCTCCGGTTCCTACATGGACCCCGGTAGTATATGGATGTGAAGTCGTTGGGCAGACTCCGCTGGATGGGAATCAATATGTTGGTGCCGATGTTGATGTATATTGGACTCTCAAAAATGTGGGCACTGCCACCTGGAAAGCAGGCACCTATTATTATCACTGGACCGGTTATGAAGATCTCAGTCCTTCCCACATGTTTTATCTGCAAAACGATGTAGCACCCTATGAAACCGTGCAGGTTATGATTGATGTACACGTTCCTATCACCATAGGGCAGTATAGAACACAGTGGTATCTGGTCAATGATAACGGTGAGGAATTCTGCGGTTTCTATTATTACGTCAATACGGTGGCATTACCAACAGCCACGCCAGATTGATCTATCAAGGTATTTGATAAGATGAAGAGAGGACGCTTGATCACGTCCTCTCTTTTAATTATGTGTCCTGTTCCAAGATTTCATGCAATGCCTGGTTAGTTCTATTTCATAGAATTAACAAAAGTATCAAGCTTTGCCCGGTACAGCGCTCTTTCGAAGAAGGGACCGTTCGCAGATATATCAGTATATTTCTTTTTTGCCAGAACTCGCATTAATGGCAGCAGCTGTTGCCCATAATGACGCATGCAATCCTGTGGATGAATGCCTGGCCATGAATAGCATGAGACGGTTTTTCGTCGTTCATCGGTCGGGATATTTGCCGGAATAGTACTTTCCCACTCTGGATCATGAGGATGGAAGACATATTGGTCCAAATTCCCTTGCGGTATGCCTTCGATCCCCTTTACTACAGGAGGGGTATCCTCCGTCAAGTAGGGATCGACTGAAAGATCAACAATGATTGCATGGGTGGGTAAGTTGGCAAGTTCTTCATTGCGCAGAATTGGGGAGGATGGATTATTACGTTGTGTGGCATCGATCAGTACGTCGGCTTTATTAAGTAATTTCTTGAACGCGTCAGGACGATAAGTAATGTTCCGTCCGACGGCAACGGCAACTGCACCTTCCCCGCCCAACTCAATGTGTTTCTGGTTGCGACTACGTTTGCCAAATTTGGAAACTGCATCCACTGCATGTTTCCCGACCATCCCGGTCCCCATGATTAGTACATTCCATGGTAGCTGTTTCCCACGGATGAGGTGCGGCCATTTCTCTTCCAGCTCGTTAAAGGCTGCCTCTACCCCATTCCATGCAACAGCCTTCATATTTTCCACCAGACGAACGCCAAAATCGTTCTTAATACTGTCTAACGAAATTGCCTGGATATTCCGGTCCTGCAGTTGCTGGACTCGTTTGGAGCGGGTTGGAAAATGGAACATGCTGATAAGGCAGCTGTCTTTACCCACCAGATCTAAATCCTCTTCATGAGGGCAGCGCAAAATGAGAACAATATCCTTCTGAAAGATTTCAGAACGCTCTCTGAAGTGGATGTTTTCATGATCGTGTTTGTAATCATCCAAAGCATACCCGAGCGTATTCCCGTAGGTATGTTCGAGGAAAACATCAAAACCCAGTAAAACAAGGTTATTTACAAAATCAGGCAAGAAGGCGCGTTTCTCTCCTTCTTCTTCCATCATAATAGGAAGCCCAATGGATACATGGTCTTTAAGCATGAATGACTCCTTTGCATAGTTGGTGATATTGGGTCTTTAAGAATCAACATAGCACGTTGATTATTGGAATTCACTTGCGTAATAATGGAAAAATCCCGGCAATCCCATTTCTATTATAAGAGAAAAATTTTGGAAGAAGACTAAATTAATGAAAAAGATATAAGCTAATAGACATTCTATTTCACGTCGTTTTTTGACAGAATCTTTCGACTGCGAGCCTGAACGGCTTTATAGTTGCTTTCCAACCCCTGCTGCAGATAATCAATTGCTTTTTCTCTCAGCACTGCATCTTTTTCCCCAAGATCGTACAAACATTCAAGGCTGCATGCCTGTACGATGGCACTCTGGCTGTTGAGATAACCTTCGATTATGTGGAAAGCGTGTTTCCTTTCATGCTCGGCGAGATCCAATCGTGGCATGATCTGGGCGAAATGCCAGCGCATTTCTTTCTGTTCGGTTTTGGTTGCCAAATCAAGAATCTCATTCTTGTAGTGATACAGTAGATCTGGTCTTGTTTGGGTTATTTTTTCGATAGCATCTGCGCTTCTCATCCTGATAACCGGGTCTGCTGAGTACAATCCCTCGAATAGATGTTTGAAATCCCCCGTATTTTTGAGAATGATTTTAACAATTTCATCCGAGTTACCGATTGATCGAAGATCACCGCCTGCAAGCTTTTTTAGCATTATATTCATGGGAACAATTTCTATTCTTTTTCGTTATTATTATAGAGGATAAGGAGGATGAAGATGAATAACAGGAATGAAAATTTCTTAATTTTTTTTATATTAATCTTTGCGATGGCATGTGCTCCGGCTCAAGTTTCAAAATCGGAGGATTTCTCCCTGTACTATTATTGGAATATTGGAGCCTTGCCGCCTGAAGAACATTACGAAATAGAACTGGAGGTTAATCCCGATCGCACTGCCACGGTTACCATGCAGACAGGATATGAGAATGATGGGGCACAGCGAACCTCGTTCGATTTTACCGTGCCAGAAGAACAATGGGTTGCTTTTTATGACTGGCTTGTTGAAAATGATATTTTCAACAAGGATTGGGAGAATCCTGGTTATGCGATGGTTGGTGCGTATGAGACAAGTGTAAAAATTCAAGCCAATGGTTCCACGTATGAAATCCCAAGTCAATCCAACATGTCAAAAGAGGATCGTGCTCTTTTCACCAGCATTCAGGCAGAAATAGAAAATTTGATTCCAGCTGAAATTTGGGATAAAGTCGAAGCGTTGAAACCATAAGTGTGGAATGATGAAAAAAGCCAGTTAAAGGTTCCTGAATGGTTTTCTACCTTTTCATAATTCTCTCTATATGTCGCAATACGACATATAGAGAGAAGATTTTTCATGTTCGTCGAAGGGTGATCAGGACTTGGATAGAAAATGGTATTTTTCGAGCGTGTCCTCTAGGGTCAGAGGCTGGTTTTACTTGTTCATGAGCGATTAAAATCAGCCTCTGTGAAATCCAATCCTGAAAATTCAGAAAAAAGGATGTTGTGAGCTTGGATGTTTTTATTGCGCTGGAGGGTTTGAAATAATTCCAAATAACTTGCTGTGATGCGTTTTTCCCAGTTTACGCCTACATCCATGGCGATTTCTTTGATTTTCTCAACGGAAGTGCCTTCGATCTCAATGAAATAGCCAAAAGGAAGCTCGTCCAGGACGATCTCACATTCTTTGTATATATAGGTGGTTCGATATTTCTCATAGATCATGAAAGGGGTATATCCCAGCGCTTCCAGAATGGAGCGGGTCATACCAAAATCACTGACCGTGATCTCCAATTCTTCCCGATCAGCGATCCCCTCTGAATTATCGCTGGCGCCCTTATAGGTCAGGTGGTTCGCGCTGTCTTTTCGTAATCGCAGCACCTGATGATTCTGCCTGAGATCCTGTTTGGCAGTATCAAAGCGCAGATTGTATTCGTGTACTCGATTCTTGATTTGAATAGCTCCAATGGACTGCAGACGATTGGTGATACCTTGTGGATCGCTTATATAGAATTTCACCTCACGTTCATGAGTGTCATTTGTTTGCATTGTAGTCTTCCTTTGATTTCATAATATCTAATTATCTCATGTTTATTTGAGACAACTTGCAAACTTGATAATAATGAAAAAATAGGATAGCTGGCGGATTCAAAACCGGGCGCGTTTTTACTACTATGAAATGATAAAAAGAAGAGGGATGGTCCCATGAAAAAACTCCCCGTTTGTTGTTTATCGCTCGCCTTTTTCTGTGCCTGTACCCCGCTTGCCGGAGGACGATTATTACAGGATCTGACTCCAACCGCTACCGTGATTCCAGCTGCTGACATTGCGGTTTGTGCTAGCGGGTGCGATTTCACTTCTATTCAGGATGCTATTGATGCGCCTGCGACTGCTGCTGGTGCGGTGATTGCAGTGCTGGATACGATTCATACGGAAGCAGGCATCCTTGTTTCAAAAGATGTTACCATCCAGGGTTTGGGGCAAACAGCTACCATCCTGCAGGCAGCGGAATCCGCCACACAGGCACATGACCGCATTTTCTTTATTCCGGCTGGTGTACAGGTTGTCATTCGCCATATGACCTTGCGCTACGGGAATCCCCAAGCTGATATTCGCTCTGGTGGAGCCATTCGTAATGAGGGAACGTTGCTACTGGAAAACATCATCCTGCGCGAGAATGAAGCCAGCGCGGGAGGTGCGATCCTGAATGATGGCACTCTCCATATATCAAACAGCACGATTACAGAAAATATAGCCAAGGGTGGTGGAGACATTTTTACAGAATGCAAGACCGGCGGTGGAATCAAGATTATGGGTGGTGCTGTGACTATTGAGAATTCAACTATCAGCGGGAACCAGTCCAAGGGCAAGGGTGGGGGTATCCACATTGCCTGTGTCGGGGAGCTGTATGCCACCAATACGACCATCAGTGGCAATACAAGTTTGGAAGATGGTGGAGGTGTGTATATTAATGGATTGGCTTATCTTACCCATGTGACGATCACCGAAAATACGTCGACGAATGGGGGAGGTATTGCCATCCAGGGCAGTGGCGAAAAGGGAGTGATTCGGGGTCAGTTGAATTATCAGAATACAATTGTTGCCAATAATCATATTCGCCTTGAAGATTATGGAACGGTGGAGTGTCTGGCGGGTCGCAATGCAGAAATCGTATTGAACCAGAATAATTGGGTGGCAGATGGGAATTGTGAGGCATCCTATTCTGGTGATCCATTATTATTGGCATTGTCAGATAACGGGGGATATTCCCTCACGCATTTGTTATCGGAAGATAGCCCTGCGCAAAATGTGTTGGCGAAAGAGGATTGTCTGCTGGAATGTGACCAGCGTGGCTATCCGCGAACTTCCCCCTGTGGTCTGGGTGCCACCGAAAGTAAGTAAATGGATTACGTTCTTAAAACTTGACACGACCTTGATCTTGGTTATACTCTCCATGGAAGCATTTTTCCTGAGAGAGTGATGATGAATAATAAAGACAATTTAATTCCCCGCGAGGTTTTCGATCATCTGGTGGATCTGGCTGCTTTTTCCCTGGAAGAACAGGAGAAGAGCTACCTGCATGAACAGATGAATAACCAGTTGAATTCCATTCGAGAGTTGGAGGCGATACCGCTTCCGGATGATCTCCCTGTAACCACCCATGGCGTGGATTACGGGCAGGATGGCACGCCCCCTTTGCGCAAAGATGAATGGGTTGCATGCCAAAACACTGCTGACATCCTGGCACAGGCGCCGTGTGTAGAAGATGACTATATCGTTGTGCCTGATATACCCACCACGGAGCTGGAATGATGACGGAACTAACTGATTACAGCGCTTTTAAACTGGCTGATCTGGTTAAAACCAAACAAGTTTCAGCTCGTGAGATACTGCAGGCACATCTGCAGTATATCGAAAAAGCAGATGGCAGACCGGGGAGTTTGGATGGGATTCCATCTGCGGATGATGATAAAAAAATACATGCTTTCATCACCCATACAGAAGCGATCGCTCTCCGGCAAGCCAAACAGGTGGATGAAAAGATTGCAAAAGGAGAAGATGCCGGTCTTCTGGCTGGGGTTCCATTCACTGTAAAAGATATTTTTTGTGTGAAAGATACCCCATCCACGGCTGCATCGCGTATCCTGGCTAATTTCACCGCGCCCTATACTGCTACCCCGGTAGCACGCCTGGCGGCGGCGGGTGGCTTGATGCTAGGGAAGGTCAATTTGGATGAGTTCACCTATGGTTCTTCCAGTGAATCTTCCGCCTTCCAGCCCAGCCCGCGCAATCCATGGGATCTTTCAAAAGTTCCGGGTGGCTCTTCCGGTGGCAGCGCAGCAGCGGTGGCAGCCCATGAAGGTGCACTTTCGCTTGGCACCGATACCGCTGGTTCGATCAGGCAGCCCGCCGCATTTTGCGGTGTAGTTGGCATGAAACCCACCTATGGGCGGGTTTCTCGTTATGGTTTGATCGCATTTGGCTCATCCCTGGATTGCCCTGGACCACTGGCTCGCACGGTGAAGGATGCTGCCCTGATGCTGCAGGTGATCGCGGGCGCTGATAAAGCAGATGCTACTGCAGCGATGAAGGATGTACCGGATTATTTGAAAGATATTGAAAAGGATATCGCCGGCATGCGTATTGGGCTTTCTCCCGATTACTTCCGCATCACGTTCCCCGATCCGGAAAGCGGTGAATATGTGGAACAGGAATTGCCAACTGAGATACAGGATGCTGTCTATCGAACAGCCGAAGTATATAAAGCCTTGGGTGCAACCATTGTTGAGGATGTACCCATGCCGAATACCCGCTACGGTATTCCGGTTTATTTTGTCATCAGCCGGGTTGAAGCCGCTTCCAATTTACACCGTTTTGACGGGGTTAAATATGGCTATCGTACACCCGAGCAGGTGAAGGATCTGACTGAGATGTACCGCCGTTCGCGTGGCGAAGGGTTCGGATTGCAGCCGAAACTGCGTATTTTGATGGGGATGTATGTCAGTGCCGCTCAATATGCTGAACAGTATTACCAGCGCGCGTTGAAAGTCCGCTCTCTCATTCGTAATGATTTTGAGATTGTCTTTGACCCGGGGGGTCTTTACAAGCTGGATGCGCTGCTGACCCCTACCACCCCGACTACCGCTTTTGGGATGGCAGCAGTGTATGGCGATTCTGTCATGATGCAGTATGCTGACCAGCTTACCGTCCCTGCTAATCATGCCGGTGTGCCTGGTATTTCTATCCCGGCTGGATTTTCTGATGATGGACTTCCAGTTGGTGTGCAACTGCTGGGGGCTGATTTCAGTGAAGCCAAACTGTTGCGCATTGCACGTGCTTTTGAAATGGCAACCGAAACGGATGAATGGCGCACCAAAAAACCTATCGTATTGGAGGGTGAATAGAAGATGACCATTGCATACGAAGCCGTCATCGGTTTGGAAACGCACATCCAGCTTAACACGCTCACCAAGATCTTCTGTTCCTGTAAGGCGGATTCCTGGGAGGATGAACCTAATACCAATATCTGCCCCGTCTGCACCGGCTTGCCGGGAGTGCTACCGGTTCTGAATGAGAAGGTGGTGGAAAAAGCGGTTCTTCTGGCAGCCGCCATGCAGGCTAATATCCAGGACCTTTCTTTCTTTGATCGCAAGAATTATTTCTATCCTGACTTACCCAAGGGCTACCAGATCTCACAATACGATCATTCCCTGGCGACAGGAGGTTTTCTGGATGTGCCTGTTCCCGCATCTTCCGATACAGGTAGCGATGCCTATGTGCGGCAGGTGCGCATCCACAAACTGCATATCGAAGAAGATGCAGGCAAGACCAAGAAGGAAAAAGACCGCCGCTATGTGGATTTTAACCGCTGTGGCGTTCCGTTGGTGGAAATGGTCACGGAGCCGGATTTGCGTTCGGCGGAAGAAGCTGGTCAATATCTGATCCGACTGCGCCAGCTGTTGCGCTGGTTAGGTATTTCCGAAGCAGATATGGAAAAAGGAAATTTACGCTGTGATGCCAACGTATCCATCCGAGAAAAGGGTAGCACTGTTTTGAACACCAAGACCGAAATCAAAAATGTCAATTCCATTGATGCGGTCAAGGATGCCATCCGTAAAGAAATAGAACGTCAGATCAAGGAAGTGGAAAAGGGCAATACCATCAAACCCTGGACTCTGGATTGGGATGACAATGCCGGTGTGCTGCGCATGATGCGCTCCAAAGAAACCGAAGCGGATTATCGCTATTTTCATGAACCCGATTTGCTGCCTCTGGTGATAAGCCCAGCCTGGCAAGCACGTATCCTGGAAGGATTACCGGAATTGCCCCTGGCACGCAGGAAGCGATTTATGGAGGAATTCAAGATACCTGAGTACGATGCTGACATTCTTACAACAGAACGTGATCTGGCGGACTATTTTGAAGAAACTGCACGTCTGTATGGTGGCGATGCGAAAAAGATTTCCAACTGGCTCATGAATGATGTGCTGCGCATGCGCAATGATTTGGGCAAATCCATGCAGGAATTAAACCTCACTCCTGCTTATCTGACAGAATTGGTGAAATTAACAGATGATGGCAAGATCAATTCAACCATTGCCAAGCATCTGCTGCAAAAGGTCCAGGAAAGTGGGAAAGCTCCCTACACCCTTGTGGAGGAATTGGGATTGGCAGTTGTCAGTGATGATGGAGCCATTCGGTCTGTGTGTGAAAAGATCATTGCTGCAAATCCCGCGGAAGTTCAGTCATACCGTGATGGCAAACAATCCTTGATGGGCTGGTTTGTGGGGCAGGTGATGCGCGAAATGCGCGGCAAAGCTGATCCGCAGATCACCCAGCGTGTATTAAAAGAAATTCTTGATAAATAAAAAGAAAAGCCGGATTTTTTCTCTCCGGCTTTTTGCTGTTTACCCTTCCATTTGTTCTGCCAGGAAGGTCTGGATTCCCATTTGCTTGATCTGATCTGTTTGCGCTTCCAGTAGATCGATATGGGCTTCTTCATCCAACAAGATCTTTTCGAATAACTCGCGGGTGCCGAAGTCATCGTATTCGCCTGCTACCTTGATGGCGAGGTTATAAGCCTTAATGGCATCAAATTCCGCTTTCCAGTCGTTTTTGATCTGGTTTTCAACGTCTTCACCAATATGAATGGACTTCAATTCGGTGACAATCGGCTTGCCTTCCAGAAAGAGGATGCGCTCGATCAACATTTCCGCATGTTTCATTTCGTCAATGGCGCGTTTTTCGTTCACTTCGTGTAAAGCAGCATAGCCCCAGTTGGCTGTCATTTCGCCGTGCACGATATATTGATTGATGGCAGTCAGTTCGTCAACCAGCATCATATTAAGCGTTTCCAGTACTTTTTCATTACCTTTCACGGTATCCTCCTTAAATTTTAGGTGTATACGCTTTTATTATAGTGGATGTTCATACTTACGAATACCGTATTAATGGAATATTGACGTTAGGGTGGAGCCTTAAGCTTTTTTCTCTTTTTTACCTGGAATCGGAAGTGGTACAGAACATGAATTAACCTGGGTAAATAACTTGACTTTAAAACTATACATATATAAAATATATTAGATTTTGGTATAAAATATATAAATACTTATATAATGAAAGTGATCTTCAACATGAACAAGCTCAGTATGCAGAATATCTCTGTTATGAATGTACAGTACTGGCATTATTCATTTGAATATTTCCTGGATTCAATGGAAGAATGCGGGTTACACAATATTGAGCTTTGGGCGGGTGCGCCCCATTTTTATTATGAGGATTACAGCTGCCCTCATGATAGAACCCGGGCGATCACTGCTTTACGTAAGGAGATTGAATCACGGGATATGCGGATTGTGATGTTTACTCCTGAACAGCTGAATTACCCTGTTAACATTGCCGGGCGGGATCCAGCATATCGCAGCCGCAGCATCGCGTATTTCATGCGTCATCTTGAGATTGCCGCTGAATTTGGTACAGAGCGCATGTTTATTACTTCCGGTTGGGGGTTGCTGGATGAACCACGGGAGGAATCCTGGAAGCGCTCCGTTGACTCTCTGCAGCAGTTGAGCCAGAAAGCTGAATCAATGGGAATGAAGCTTGTGATTGAACAATTACAGCCTTATGAATCCAACCTTGTCACTTCCTGTCAAGATATGCAGCGTCTTTTCAACGAGGTTGATTCAGATGCTCTGCAGTGTTGCGTGGATGTGGTCGCAATGGCAGTGGTGGGTGATACATTGCAGGATTTCTTTACGAGTATGGAGGGCAAAGTAACACACATTCATTTTGCCGATGGGAATCCTTCCGGTCATTATGTATGGGGCGAGGGAAATCTTCCCATGATGGATTACATTCATGTACTCGAAGAGAATGACTATGATGGATTTCTGACCCTTGAGATTAATGACGCGATCTATTGGGATGATCCCCATTGTTCGATCGAAAGAACTGCTCATTATTTGCATGAATATTTACCGGGGCATAACTAAATTTCAAATTGGATGAATGAAATGGAACCCTATCGAAGTCAACCGCGGGATGAAATAATCGAACGAATCGAATGTTACATCATTGAGAATGATCTAATAGCGGGCGATCAGTTGCCAAGTGAGCGTAAATTATGTGAACTATGGGATTGCAATCGGATGACATTTCGCTCTGCTGTAAATCATTTGATCGCAGAGGGAGTGTTGTACAGTGCCCCATCGAAAGGGAATTTCGTCTCGCAAAAGAAACTGGAGCGTTATTTACAGGATCTCACTTCGTTCTCGGATTTTGTGATGTTGCAGGGGCGTACTATGAAGAACAAGATCGTCTCTCAATGCATTATTGCTGCATCACAAAAGATTGCGGATCGTCTTCAAATAAACGAAGGGGATAAAGTATTCGAATTAGTCAGATTGCGTATCGTGGATGATGAACCTGTTTCGATTGAATGGTCTCATTTACCTTACGAACGTTTTAATGGTATCGAACGTTATGATTTTAAACGACTTTCTCTGTATTCTGTGTTGGAGATGAAATATTTGGTAGCTTTTGAGGGGGGAAAAGAGGAAATCAGTGTTACCTATGCAGATCAGCAGGAGGCAGTTCTGTTGGAAATTGCAGAAGGGAATCCACTCTTTTTCCTGCAGGGTGTGACTTGGGATGAAGAGAAAATACCCGTTGAATATATAAAATCTGTCAGCCGTTCTGACAAAATTAATTTTGCGGGGGTTCTGGTGCGATGAGCAGGAGAAACAGATGAGAATTGCTACGGTCGGTGATAACTGCATGGATGTTTATACCAGCTTGGGAAAAGCTTTTCCTGGTGGAAACCCGGTGAATGTTGCTGTGTATTTGAAACGCCTGGGGGAAGGCGCATCTTATGTAGGTGTGGTGGGTACTGATGAATATGGCACCTTGATGCGTGAAAGCATTGCCCGTAAAGGTGTGGATGTGTCTCATCTGCATACCCGAATAGGTAAAACCGCTATCACTCTGGTGGAATTGGTGAATGGGGAGCGTGTGTTCGGTGATTATTTCGAAGGAGTATTGGCAGATTTCCATTTGAATGAAGATGATATCGCTTTTCTTCTTTCTCACGATATGATACACACCGGATTTTGGGGAAAGATCGAAAAAGATCTGCATACGTTGCATGAATTGGGAGCTTTGATCTCCTTTGATTTTGCGGACCATTATGAGCATGAGATTATTGATATTGCTATTCCTGATGTGGATTATGCCTTTTTCTCCTATACAAACGATGATGAATTTGCCCGGGACCTGATGGTGAAGATGCAATCAAAGGGACCGCAGGTTGTGGTGGTTACCTTGGCAGAGAATGGTAGTCTGGCTTTTGATGGTCAGCATTTTTATAAATCCGGCATCGTGCCGGTCTCCGTGGTGGATACCATGGGCGCTGGTGATTCCTTCATAGCAGGGTTTTTGCGAGCTGTTTTTCTGGGCTATGACTTGGATGAAAGCTTGCACTTTGGGGCAGAAAACGCTTCCGAAACATTGAAATATATGGGAGCCTGGTGAAGATTAATGATAGGAAATAGCAGAGAAGAAATTCGCGTGGCTGCGATTGGTGATAACTGCATCGATCTGTATCCACGCTTAAAACGACAGTACTGCACGGGCAATGCGGTTGATTTTGCTGTCAACGTACAGAAGTTGGGATTACAAACCTCACTCATCAGTGTGACAGGGGATGATGAAAATGGCACATTGATGGTGGAAACGTTGCAAGCATTAGGTGTAGATTTGAGCCACTTCAAGGTGAAGCAGGGTCAAACAGCCATCACGTATATGGATATGACTGAAAACAATGATCGGATCCATGGGGATTATGTGGAAGGTGTGCTGGAAAATATCATTTTCACAGAGGATGATATTGTATTTGCAGCACAGCAGGATCTGGTGCATACCGCTTTTTGGGGAAAAGCGCATCCGTATCTTGCGGAACTCCATACTCTCGGTGCCAGAATCAGTTTTGATTATGCAAACAAGACAAGAGACCCTCTTGTGGCTGATACACTGCCTTTTGTTGATTATGCTTTTTTCTCGTTTTCTGAACATACTTGCGAAGTTGAGCAATATTTAGAAAATGCTGTTGAAAAAGGTCCTCGAATTGCGGTGGCAACTTTTGGTGCAAAGGGTAGCCTGGCATATGATGGCACGGCTTATCACGAATTCGGAATCTTTCCAGCATCTGTGGTGAATACCGTGGGAGCCGGAGATTCGTTTATCGCGGGCTTTATGGTTGGCATCCTGACAGGACTGGAGATTCCAGCTTGTCTTGAAAAAGGAGCGCAGGTAGCCGCGCAGGTTGTGGAGGTGTTTGAGCCATGGATCAATTATTAAACGAAGACACCAATAATCCTCTGTATCTCCAGCTCCGCGAGATCATCCGCGGAAAGATTGAGAGTGGAGAGTTTATTCCCGGGGCATCCATCCCATCTGAAAATGAGTTTGCTCAGAAGTATGGCTTGAATCGCTTGACGGTGCGCAGTGCTATCCGAGCGTTGGTA
>DMDF01000103.1 GCA_003446605.1 Anaerolineaceae bacterium | reverse complement strand
GAGATCGCGGGTAGAGAAGCGTAGAATTTTCATAAGTAAGGTGTTCCCCTTAGGTGTAATTGCGGTATAATAGTGTTCGCCGGGCGGATAGCTCAGTTGGGTAGGGCGCATCTCGTACACAGATGAGGTCGCAGGTTCGAGCCCTGTTCCGCCCACTATGTCCGCATCTGGACATAGTGCCAGCACAGATGAGATGGTGCCTGAAAGAGATTCACGTTTTCTACAAATGGGCATAATTACCTACTTAATTTGAATTGTCTTTTTCATCATTTTTTCGGCATCCCACATGGCTTTTTCTTCAGTGAATCGTATTTTTTTACAGTCCTTTATCAACCTATCGTTACTGCCATTATGGATTACAACGTACCCTTTCCAACAGGGTGACTCACACCAGCGTATCTTGCTTATCCTGCACTCTATCCTCTTTTCCGTCATTTATGCTTACCTGCCTGTTTCACAGTTTATTTCTCATTTTTGCCCACTCTCGAATGATGATTTTAATCGTGGATGAAAACTAACACCTTGTGCTTTTCCTAAATTCATCTTTTTTTCATGGGAGATTGATATTCCCTCTTTGCACTTGTCTGTAGACACTTTGATTATCCCATAGCTATTATGGTAGCATACTTGACAATACTTGTCTATAGACATATATACATTATCCGTAGTTAAGTTATCAAAAGGTAATATATATTTATCTATGGACAACACATTTACAGATTGGTTAAACACCGAGTTGAATGTTAGGAACTGGTCTTACGCAGATTTATCAAAGAAGAGCGGAATTAGCCAAGCCCACATCAGTAAGGTTTTCAGCGGCCAAAGAGGCGTTGGAATCGAGTTTTGCGAAAAGATCGCAAGAGCGTTAGATTTACCCACTTCACTGGTATTTAGAAAAGCTGGTATTCTTCCACCAGAGCCAGAAAAAACAAAGCAACGTGAAGAACTAAACTACCTATTCGATAAATTTCCAGAGGATGAAAAGAGTGATCTGCTGAAGTATATGCGGATTAAGCTAATGATGTTTGAAAGGGATGGAAAAATCGATAAATGATTGATAAAAAGAACCTTAAAATTCTAAATAATACCATCGAGAACAAAGGTAATCTATTTGTAGCCTTTGCAAAGGATAAAGACTTGCCGGAAGGATTTGAATATGATTATCGTAGAGAGGATTTGTATTGGCTGTCCGATCAAGGGTATATCAAATATACCAATCGCATTTTAGGTAAAACAAGTTTCACGTCAAGAACTGGTGAAGTATTAACAGGTGAAGATTATCTTTATGCTAATGTTGAAGCTACCCCTGAGGGACGAATAATCGCCGAAATGGCTAAAAAAGAAAGAAGTGAAACATTCTTCTTTAAAGTGCTTCCGTTGGTTGTTTCAATAATAGCAGTTGTTCTTAGTAGTATCGCTTTATTTGTTTCTTGTTCTAGGGTGCCATGAGATTCAGAGTGACTGAAATTATAGCAAGCAATATGCTAATAATGGCTAGCTTTACCTCAATACAATTTTTCCCTAAAAATAATGCTGCATATATACAACATAAAAGCAAAACGATGCCCATGGCTATAACAGCTAATGGCACGATAGTAAACGCTTTATGTTCTTCTAATTTGTTTTCTACGAAAATGGCAACTTTACTTTTGAGAGTGTGACATCAGTATCCCCTCAAAGGAGGTAAAAATATGGCAGGAAAATTCTTAGACAGTTACGATCTACCTATTACATGTCCTAAATGCAGTAATGAATTTAATAAAAAAGTCAGAGAACTCAACACTAACCCAAATATCGCTTGTCCCTCCTGTGGACAATTGATAACTGTTGATATGAAAAAAATTAACAGGGAAATTAAAAAGATGGAGGAATCTGTAAAGAAAGCGGGGTTTAGGCTCCGATAATGAATCCAGCGACCAGATGAACGTTGATAACAATGGGGTCGTTCGTATTTACCTCTTTGAATTTTTAGGGTGTATCATGAGTAATCTTTATGTTGTCGTCAGTATACTTTTATTAACAAAGACTGTCTAGTGTATAAACAAAATTAACTTTTTAAGCTGGAGGGCAAAATTAAGGGAACTTCAAAATGACCTCAATAACCAGGGCGAAAATCCGAATGGAAATGACGCGCGTATTGTCGTGTTTACCGGAGGTAAAAGTGAAGTGTTTGGTATTCATGTAGGCCCCATGTTATAGATTATTTGTTCTGTTATAGCAAGGCGGCGGGTAAGGGAATGGGTAAAAGAGGTGGATAGATGGAAAACGATGAAGAGATAAATGCTGCATGCCCCAAAAAAGTAGACTCTTACGATCCAGATACAATAGAGGGCATTGAATCTATTGCTATCCCTGAATATCAACAGTTGAACGGCATTACGTCTCCCGTAAATAACATTGAGTATATTTTGCAAAGGAAAGCCACAGAACACAAAAGAAATGGCAGGATGGATTTAGCTATTGCCTGCCTGCGCAAATCTAACGAAATTTTCCCTTATTCAAACTTTTTATGGAGCAAAAAAGACTATTTGAGATTAGTCAGATTTCTGAAAGAGGCGGGAAAATTTGAGGAAGCAAGAGTTGAACAAGCAAAAATTGACAAGTTATTTGAAAAAGATTTAACAGCTCTTGTTTTTGAAAAAGTAATGAGAGATTGCAAATCACTTAGAACTGATTTAGCCGATACTGGCGATAACTCGCGTGTTTGCGGAGAATGCGCAAAATATACAAGGCGAGTCTTTAGCATCTCTGGAAAAGATAAGCGATTCCCAGCCTTGCCTAAATATTTCGGATTAAGTATGCCAGAGCATGCTTATTGTTACATTTCAATTTACCCATTTTTATTAAACCGTTCTGAACCAAACTGGAAATATAAGGGTGATCTAGTCGAATGGTGCAACCGTCCATTCACTGACGAACGCACACCGCAACAAAAAGCTTATTACAAAAAATATGTTTTGGAAGTTGAGCAGGAAATTATCGATAGGGATAATTACGACCTGCTCCTAGAGGAGTTACCAGAAATTGCGCCAAAATCCTTTGGCGGTTACAGAAGAATGAAAAACCTACACTCTTCTAATTATCATAAACTCGCTAACGCGGCATTCAAAAAAGGAATTAATCTTGGCAAGCTTCCAGACATTTCAGCTTACTGTTTCTAATTAAGTATATGTACATAGCAGAATTGAAAGAGGTGGATAGGTGGATAGATGAATAACAACGAAAGCGTAAAGACAACTTGCCCTAATTGTGGTTCTGAAAATATAAACTACCAGGCAGTTCCCATATTATCTCGAAAGAAAGGTTGTCTATGGTGGCTGTTCATTGGCTGGTGGTGGTGGATAATTGAATTGATATTTTGGGTCTTTGCCACTTTGCCAATGCTGATAGCCAGTCTAATTGTTCATGAAGAAAAAACAACAAGGGTTGATTTTTATGCGGTGTGCCAGGATTGCGGTTACGGATGGAGAGTAAAGTACAAAACCAATAAAAAAGCAAAATTAATTAGATCATTTATAACAATTGGTTTCATTTTATTATTTTTAGTGATTGTAATTCCATCAAATCAAGATAGCAGCGATCAGGGTGCAGAAGATCCAAATGCAATCTATACCCAGGTGGCCGGCACTATGATGGCAGAAGCGAATCGAGCCACAGATATACCCACTCCAGAACCGACCGAGCCAATAACCGCACCGCCATTTCAGACTATACAAGACAATGTAGATAATATGACAGAGGTTCAATGGAAAGAGTATTTGCCCACACTTGAAGGAATGAAGGTAGAAAACTGGATCGGCTGGGTAGTTGATGTCGATAAAAGTTACGGGGATGAATACAAGATTTGGGTTGATATGGATGATCCAAGCGTAGGGTTATCTACACAGGATGTCTATTTATATGGGATTGCTGAAGAAGAAGCCACGACTATAAATAAAGGTGCACAAATTTATTTCACTGGAATAATCTCGGACACCAGCGAATTTTTTGGAGATGTAACAATTGATATTGAAAATGTTTCCTATCAAATTCAATAAATTAATGGGGTCATTCTTTATTTAGTCTGGCAAACTGTGGGTCAGATATACCATACAGTACCATGACAATGAAATTGTAATTTTGCTCACTTTTTCTGATGGCACCGCTCCATTAGTTATTTACTCTGAATTACTTTTTACTGATATGTTTTATTTTGCCACAACTTCTTAAATAGTTATGTCTTGGTATCTTGGCATTGAACACACGAAAAAGTGTCAAGCCCCCGTTTTTTGTACCACTGATAAGTAGACATTTTCAAGATTGGCGGAATATTCATAAGGGGTTTGATTCCCCAGGGCAGCATGCGGGCGGATGGTGTTGTAATCCTGCAACCACTCTGCTGTGATTCTTCTGGCTTCATCTAATAAATACGCATCTAACACTTCCTCGCGATACGTGCGGTTGAAGCGTTCAACAAACCCATTCTGAGCAGGTTTACCTGGTTGAATAAACTGAATCCGAACGGCATGCGTCTTTGCCCAGGCTGCCAGATAGCAAGAGATATGAACTCTGATTCATTATCTACTATCTACTACTCTGATTTGCTGAAAATACCCACGCCTGGAGGCAATCCTATCCAGTACTCTGGTCACTCTCGCTGCTGGCAGGGATAGGTCAATCTCAATCCATAATCCCTCACGATTGCAATCATCCAGTACCCGGTCAAGATGAGGTCGCAGGTTCGAGCCCTGTTCCGCCCACTGGAGATAATATCTCCCCCCTTTTTTATCCCACTAAACGGTTTGAGCAATCTTCGAGATCCCTTAAAACGAGTATTTGTAAATTATCCGGCTCATTAAAACAAGCAAGTAGAGAGGAATTGGTGACAGTAAAAACTATCAAGCCTGTTAAACACGGTATGTTATCAAGAGTTCTAAGGTTCTATGCGTTGATAATCCTGAATGATATATAAATCAGCCAATTCTCTTACCCACGGTGAATCTGAATATGATATCTTTTCAGCACATAATTCATAGACACCATAGTCATTAATAAAATTTTCTCCTTTAAACACAACGTAAATATCTTCATAATTTAATAAGTTAATCCCAACACGTAATTCAAAGGGCGGATTTAATTCAGATAATGGATCAACAAAATCAGAGAAAGAATAAATCCTTATATTTTGATAGAATCGACTTTTATGAAAATATGGAGCCCAATCCAAGAAAAAATAATTTTCTGGAAGAACTCTGATTGACGAGTTTTTATTAACTGAAAAAACGATGTGATTTTGATCTTTTTCACATTCCAAATTTTTTGTATTGGAAAATGTATTTTCCCCATGGATAATTAAGGGCACAAATAAAGTCATCAGTAATATCAGACCGGTATATATATAAAAGCCAGGACTGCTATTTTCTTCTTCTCGCTCGATATTTAATATTATTTTTCTCGTGGCAAAATCGAAACCGAGACATGGCACAAGAATAATAAACGGCATCGTGACAGCATATGCACGCATATATAATGTGTCTTGAATTGGAACAAAGGGTACTGAAAGTAAAATTCCAATCAAAGAAAATATCAGAAGTGAAGAAAAATTATCGTTTCTTTTTTTAAGAGAAAATAATCCCATCAAACTAAATAAATAGAGAAAACATTGCACAAAATTTGATAACGAGGATGTTTCGGAATTTGCAAAGGAAAAAACGCTCTTCGTAGTCTGGGAAATATCAATTAGGTATACATATTGTTTTAAGAGCCCGGAAATAAAATCTTGTGGTTTTTGGAGAATCAGTTGTTTAGTGATTGACCATATTTCGCTTATTAATTGAAATTCCTCAAGGGTAAATAATTCTGGATGGTCCGTCATTATTTGCGACCAGCCAGCTCCACCGCGCGCTAGACCATATAAAATATATGCAAAATTTGAAAATGGAATATTTTCATCTTCACCAAAATATCGTATGAACAAGGAATTGATCAGGAAGGCGAAAATCATACAACAAAATGCAAGGCTTACTTTTTTCCATTTATCCTTCTGATTTTTTTGTGTCTTGAGGATCCAAAACAGTAAAAGGGGAAGGATAAAGAAGGTTCCGGCACGTGCATTTAAAGCGAGGGTTATAAGAAAAATTGCTAAGTAAAATGACCAATGATCTAAATCATCTTTTTGTCTGATAAGCAATGCGAAACTCATTAACCCTAAAATCATGCCGATTGTCTCAGAAAGAAAACATCCAATATACTGCCTGGAATAAAGGAAAATGAGAACAAAGAAAAATGTGCTTGCAAAAGGGTTAATAATTCTATATATTTCTTTGAAAGAAAAGTAGCAAGCAACTGCAAGTAAAAACATGATCAACACTTGCATAAGTTGAATATTCTGATTGGCTATTTTTGCTAATGTGGTTAAAAAAGCAGTAAATATTGGTCGTTTCGCTGAGTAAGCAGAAAAAGCTCCTCCATTTATCCAGCGTAATGAATCGGTATAATAATTCTCACCATCTACAATTGGAATCAACCCGCTAATCATGGTTGGTTCTGATTTGCCACTCGCCCAAACTCCTGCCAAAGCAAAACTGTAAAAAAGCAAAATAACAGTGAAGAGCAAAATATCTTTATACTGATTTTTTAACCGCAAAATAATGAAAATAGTTAGTGAAATAAGAATTACGGTCGCTGAAAAACCATAGCGTACTTGTATATATAATTGACGGAATATGGTGGCGGATCGATCTTTTAAAATAAAAAACGAAAGGAATAATGGGACAAGATACAACAATCCTAAATAATTTCTAGCTGATATTTTTTTCATGGGCTAAAAACCACCCTCACCAGTAGAGGTTAATTATATAAAGTATTACTTAAAATTTACTAATATAAATAAGATATCAGAATAACGGTTAGTATAGCATTGTTTCTATAGATTCATAAAAAACTAGTGTGCAGAATTTTCTGTAATTTCGAAAAAGCGTAAATCACGGTATGCTTTCAGGGGCTAGACCAATAATCGAGAAGGGATAAGAACCATGATCTTGCAAAGATGATTGCACTTTAGCAACAGAATATTTGGAACAACGGATAGATTTCCACGAGTGCATCAACGCAAATTGAGAACTTCCAATTATCTTGAGCGTCTCAGTCAAGAGATTAAGCGCAGAACCAAGGTTGGGCGCGTCTCCCCTGATGAGCAATCTTGCCTGCGTCTGGTTTCAGTTATCTTGATGGAGATTGGTGAAGAAATAGGAATATGGCAGAATTTATTTGAATATGGGAAGTAGTTAGGGTATTATCTAAAACTGAAAGTATCCGTCGCGGATTTTATAAAAATTGAGACATAATCGTATAAAATCTAAGCAATAATAATACGTGGTTATTCTTTGGAGTTTTCCAATGAAAAAGTATTTGCTCCAGAACAAGAAATTTGTGGTTTTATCGGGACTTTTTGTTGTATCTATATTTCTAATTGCCTATACATTTTTCTTTCAATATCCAGCGCTTATTAGCAAATATGCACTTCTTAAATCCAGTTTGCTTGGAATTGGCACTGGATTTCTTCTTACTCTTGTATTGCGTAGAATAGAAAGAATAATTCAAGTTCAAGAGATAAAAAAATGGGGAATTAGTAGTTTCTTCATGGGTCTATTGGGGTGCAGCTTGATACTTTCTTTTATTGATATCCCTAATAACTCTCTTTTCGCCCCACACACCTCCATTGTCGTAGAAATTCCACCTGAATCTGAAGGGGGAAGTCCGGCAACTCTCCAATACATCCACAATGGTTTATCTTTTATAAACATAAATGATATTTCTTTATCTGAAGGGTCCACAATTTCAAATGGAACGGTGTTGTTGACTCCGTTGGAAAAATCACCGGCGTCTTTTAGCTGGCAGGGTAGAACATGGGAGCGTGTGGAATTTAGTTTTTCTCATTATCTACCAGGCAGCCAAATTACTTTTCACTATGCTGGACAGAGCGATATATTTTATTTTGAAGAAAACAATCAGGAAACATCTATTACTACATCGATCGAAATCCCCGGATTTTGGTTGTATGATTTCCTTTCACGCGTTTCCACATTAAGTTCAATTTTTATTGTCCTGTATTCTATTTCATTTTCCCTCCTTTGCTTTTCGGGTAATTTCACTGTTAACATAGTGAAGTGGGTGGGGGTAGTATTCTTCATTCTCTGGCTTTTGAACTATGCTCGAGTTCTTCTTTTTAATCCAAATCCTGCAGAATATCGAGAGGGAGCTAATCTATTAATGACGGAATACCTATTACAAGGGAAGAACCCTTTTTCAGTAGAAAATCAACCTCTGTTAAACACGAATAAAGGTTTTTTATATAACTTTGTTGTTCTTCCATTCGCAGCTCTGTTTGGGAATACTCTTTTCATTCACCGCTTGATATCAATGATATTTATTTTCTTTTCCTGCGTCTTGATTTTTCTAGTATTAAGGAAATCATCTGTGCCGCTTCCTTTTGCTTTGGCTGGTGGGAGTATTATGGGAGCTTGTTCCTTATTTTATGTTTCACCTATTGCACGAGTAGATGGATTAGGGACATTTTTATTCTTGGCTGCCACATTTCTTCCGTGGCTTGGAAATTTCGAAAAGAAAAGTTTGTATATCAGTGGATTCTTAGGGATTTTAGCCTTTTACACAAAACCATATTTTCTATTAAGTGTGGCAATCGTAGCAGCTTATCTATTTCTGTTTGTGTCGAAGAAAAAAGGTTTTTGGTATGGTTTTCTAACCCTGTTGAGCTTATTCCTCACATGCATTTTAGTTAGGAAAATTTTCGAATGCTATTTCTTGCATACTGTTTTTAACAGTTTTTCGAATGCCAGCAATTCCAACAGCGTTGATTGGATGCTTTACCAAATATTTCGGTTCGTGAAAATATTTTTACCAATTGGGGTTATGTATCTTATCCTTATTACTTCTAGGGCAAGCGCTAAAGAAAAAGGGGGAAATAAAGAACCGATAAGCTTTTGGAGATCTTTCATTTTTTCACATCCCGAAAAACCTTTTACTGAGAAAAAACTAAATTATTTTGTCTTTTCCTTTTGGATAAGCACAATCGTGATAATAGTCCTCTTAGGGGAAAATCACGGAAATAATATGGTGTATTTGTTTCAATTAATGGCACCACCACTGATCATTTTTACATTTCAACAACTCGCTTCTCATTATCAAACAGCCTCTATCACTGTTCCACTGGTACTTATCAATTTAACCGTGCTTTGTTTTGGTGTACTATATCCCAATAATCCTGAACCATATAGTTCGGCGTGGGATACATTAAATTCATATGTCGAATCTTCTGAGAGAGTTCTCAATTCTCCCTTATTGGTATCAAAGATGATACAGGAAAATTTGTTACCCGTTGACTCCGGATCCAGTGAATATTATTTTAGTACAAAACAGTACCCCACCAATTATTTTGTCCCTGATTATCAACTTATCGAACAACAGGGAGTCAATTATCGAAATGAGATTGAAAAACAAGTCGAAAATCAATATTACGATCGAATTATGATCACTGAGGATTACTCTCCATTTTGTAGAATTGAAATCATTGAAGAAAATTATGAATTAATAGATCGTGTGAATTTATATCTTCCGCAGAGTGATCAAAACTGGGTTGTACAAGTATGGATTCCGAAGATGTAATGAATATCTACTACTCTGATTTGCTGAGAATACCCACGCCTGGAGGTGATCCTGTCCAGTACTCTGGTCACTCTCGCTGCTGGCAGGGATAGGTCAATCTCAATCCATAATCCCTCATGATTGCAATCATCCAGTACCCGGTCAAGATGAGGTCTGTTCCGCCCATTTTTTATTTAATAAGATTATGTTGTGATATCCCGTTCAATCAACTGTAAGACTTGTTAACCCGACATGAGGGATTTTTTAATATGTGGTGTGTCCTTAAAGATACCTGCATGAATTTAATAAAGTGACGTAGAGGATGAATATGACTCATTTCATTCTCATAAATGGTGCGGATCGGCACCCATCGCATTCGGTAGCCCTGTAGAATACAACTGACGATCATCTCAACTTCAAATTCATATCCCCGTTCGCCCGGTTCGAGCAATCCCTCAAGTAACCGCCGGCTGATAAGACGGAATCCGGATTGGTTATCTGGTATTTTTCTGCCCGCTGCCCACGAGAAAATAATCCGGCTAAATGTATTGCTCATCTGACGCATGACCGGCATTAAAGTAAAATCACGTTGCCCGATGATCAGATCCGCACGCCAGATAGTATAGGATTTTATAAATTTGGGGATCTCATTGGGATCATGCTGCCCATCAGCATCCAGGGTAATTACAAAATCATAATTATGTTCCATAGCATAGTTGAAACCAGTCTGTAAAGCAACCCCTTTCCCCCGGTTTTGTTCATGCTGTGAAACCTTTGCCCCGGCTGCTCTGGCTCGCTGCGCTGTATCATCTGTTGAACCATCATCTACAACCAGTACGGGTAGATAGACCCCTGCGCCCCTCACAACCTGGGCTATGCTGCGCTCTACGTTATACGCCGGTATCACTACAAGACCTACTATTCGTTTTGTACGTGCCATTTTCAGACTCCTTTTAACCTGGTTCCCATGGTCTTTTTTATGGATGTTCGCATTTCATAGATAGCCTACTGTCAAAAGCGCTGCGGATGTGATGATCTCCCCACTGATCCACGGAATCAGCCATCGTTGCATGGCTACCCGGTTCAAGTCAATCGTGATGAGGGTAGGAATTGGCAATTCAATAGTAAGCTTGGAGAGAAATACCATCCAAGGACCATCTTTCTGAACACTTTTCTCCAATCGTTCGAATTTTTTGGAATCAACACCCGCTTTGCCACCAATCCGTTCTAGTCATCCTAATTTACCGAAACGACCAAGACTGTACCAGCCCAGATCGGCAAACAAATTCCCAGAAACTACTGCAAGGAATACTGGCAATAGCGGCAGCTGCCCAATAGACACAGCCGCACCATCAAATATAATCACAGTACCTTCCGCCAGAGCTGCAAGTGTTAAGAAAATATAAGGTAGTACATTTCCTGTAGGTGCAGAAGCGAGTAATTCTAACATAAACCAATTCTTTCTGAATATAATCTGTGACATATACGGCGCATCGATACGCTCGTAAGGATGATTTGAACGGTACCCGCAGAATGATTCAATCCTTGACCCTTTCCATCTCTGGATGGTTAACAAAGGGCAAATCTGAGTCAAAATAGTATTGTCGAGAATTTTGGTGTGTTCCGCATGCCGGTGATCCTTCTGCTGTATTTTGATGAGGAATAGCTATGGTAAAAAACAAAAAGAAAATATTAATCATCACAATTATCGTCCTTATCGGTATAGCAGCATTTCTTGCAGCCGATCGATATCTGATCAAACATGTTGAAATTTCCAATGTGAATGCCTATTCTAGTGCTATATCGACTGAGATGGACTCAAATCAGGAAGAAAGCCCAACAGAATCGATCATTTATGATGATTGGAATTACCAGAGTTCAACACTTTCGATCTCAATAAAAGAATACGCGAGTGGCAGCGGTGAAAACGCACTAACTTACTTTGTTGCAGACGTTGTTCTGACCGCTGCCACCCAGTTAAGCAACGCCTTTGCTGATGACCAGTTTGGCAGAAATATCATTGCAGCCACTTCTCAAATTGCAGAAGCAAACGATGCAATTTTTGCGATCAATGGGGATTATTATGGCTTTCGAACGGATGGAATCATCATTCGCAATGGGATTATCTACCGTGACGTACCAGCACGGATGGGGCTTGCATTTTACCTCGATGGCTCCATGAAGATCTATGATGAAACGCAAACCAACGCGCAGGAACTTCTTGAGGCTGGTGTCTGGAATACCCTATCTTTTGGCCCAGCATTGATCGTAAACAACCAGATTATTGAGAACTCATCCAAAGTAGAGATCGATACAAATTTTGGTAACCATTCCATTCAGGGAAATCAGCCAAGAACCGGGGTTGGGATCATTGATAAAAACCATCTTATATTTATCGTTGTGGATGGTCGCAGCCGTGGTTATAGCATGGGAGTGACACTCACAGAATATGCAGCCATGTTCAAAGAATTGGGATGCACTGACGCTTATAATCTCGATGGCGGTGGATCTTCCACCATGGTGTTTATGGATAGGGTCGTTAATAATCCGCTGGGGAAGAATAAAGAACGCGGGACCAGCGACATCCTTTTAATAAGGGAATAAAAATAAATATGTTTGATAGATTTGCACAGATGGGGTTTTTACGGTATTAAAAACAAATCAGGAATCAAATTTTGCTCAACTTTAATCCACCATAAATTAGAAGAATGTTGCCAAACTTCTATCTGCAATAATTTATCATGGATGATACTCATTTAGAATAGTTCTTGCCATGGTGATAAATTTTGAGGGTTTGACACGATACTTATTTAACATCCGATTGTTCCATTTACTTTATTCTTAAACAAATAAAGTATACAATCAGATATAAATTTGATGAAAAGAGGATGGAGATATGAATGATTCAACAAGCTTTCCAGAAAAGACTGGAAAATGCACCATCTGCGGTGGTACAAGATTTATTTTCAGCGAAAGATGGAGAAATTATCGATGTGTTGAATGTAATTCGGCACCACGCCAAAGAAGGATTCATTATATATTGAATAAATATATAAAAGATTGGGATAGCATAAGGGTTATGGAATTTGCTCCCATTAATGATTGGGTTGTGAAAAGGGCAAAAAATTATGTGGGAACGCAATACTATCCAGATAAAAAACTTGGTGAAAAGGTGGGTCGGTTCGAAAATCAGAATTTAGAGAATTTAACTTGCAAAAATGAATCCTATGATTTATTTCTCATTGAGGATATCCTTGAACATTTATTTAATCCACAAAAAGCAATATCTGAATTACTGAGGTGTTTAAGCAAGACCGGTTATATCATTGGTACTGTTCCCCTGGAAAACAAGCATGCAAATAAAAAATCAGAACAAGTGGCAACAATTGATACAAATTCCAAAATTACCTATCTGAAAGAGCCCAGATATCATGGTAACCCTATACCCACATCCGGCAGCTTGGTTGCGTGGGAGTATGGCGATGACTTCGAAGATATATTATCAGAATGGGTCAATAAAGATGGGGAAATAACATTTTTCAGTGGACCTATGGAA
Organism: Anaerolineaceae bacterium; assembly: GCA_003446605.1. Lineage (GTDB taxonomy): Bacteria > Chloroflexota > Anaerolineae > Anaerolineales > Anaerolineaceae > UBA4781. The sequence goes on along the minus strand of DMDF01000103.1, from coordinate 11,517 downwards.
GATTATTGCATTGATAATGATAATAGAGCAACTTTTTTAATAAGGAAACGAAGGAGAGGGATATTAAGGTGGCAAGGTAAACCATTTAAATAAAAAGAAAGGCATTTCTTCGGCATCCAATATTTCTTCTTAAACTGTAAAGTATTAAATCTATGATCCTTCTTTGGCACAACCTGAAGTTAAAGTTACACCACTCGCAAGTGGATCCTTCTTTGTATAAAAAATGGATTATAATTAATACCCTCTTCATAAAGATGAAGATGCAACCAAATTCTTCGAAATGCGTGCTGCATTTCTTTTAAAAACCTGTGGCGCCCTTGCCACAGGTTTTTTTAACAAGATGGCTTTTGTCCATCTTTAAAATGGCGCTGGTTTAACACACCTGTGCTAAACTTCGTATAATAGGTACATTAGGTTTTAATAACAGGGATATGGCAATAGAAATCAATCTTCTTCATACGAAATTTTTCCTCCCTAAAGTGCGGGAACATCTCGTTCACCGACCGCGGTTAACCAGTCTTCTCGAAGATGGCATCAGCAAGCGTGTGGTATTGATCTCTGCACCGGCAGGTTATGGGAAAACTAGTTTGCTTGCTGATTGGAATCAGGAATACCAACATCCCATTGCCTGGTTGAATATAGATGAAAGCGATAACAACCCCACCCTTTTCATCGAATACTTAATCCACGCCTTTAACGATTGCGGTTTTCCCCAGTTACAGGAAATATTAGCGAAAAAAAAGGATCTATTTCAAGGCAATATCCGGCAAGACATCAACATCCTGCTTAATTGTATGCTCTCTGCCCAGGAAAATATTATCCTCGTGCTGGATGATTACCATTTGATCCATACAACTAGCATTCATGAGAATATGAATTTCATGATTGAGAACCTCCCCGAAAATGTTCATATCGTTTTGATCACACGCGCAGATCCTCCTTTCAACCTGTCAAGATGGCGTGTAAATGGGCATTTAACGGAGATTCGGCGTGCGGATCTTTGTTTCACGCAACAGGAAGCCAGCGACTTTTTTACGACTTCTATTGGTCGATTCTTTTCACGTCGCAATATTCGCGCCCTTACCAATAAAACCGAAGGATGGATCGCGGGGATGCAGCTGGCAGCTTCCGCGATACGCTCCCTGCAGGATGAGAAAAGTATTTCTACATTCATCGAATCATTCAAGGGCACCAACCGTTTTATTCTGGATTATCTTGTTGAAGAAGCCTTGAAGAATCAGCCTGAAGATGTGCGTGAATTTCTCCTGTATTCCTCCATCCTCGATCGGTTCTGTGCTCCGTTATGCGATCTTATCTTGGAGAAAGATAACAGTCAGGAGATGCTGGAACGCCTTGAACGCTATAATCTTTTCATCATTCCTCTGGATAACCAGCGCACATGGTATCGCTATCACAACCTATTCGCCGATTTACTGCAAAGTCAACTTCAGAAATCAGATAAAGAGAAGATTAGGAAAATGCATCTGCAAGCTAGTGAATGGTTTGAGAAAAACGGGAATCTCTCAGAAGCCATCGAACACAGTTTTCAAGCAGAGGATTATCAAAGAACTTCTCGCTTAGTCCAGGCACAGGGTGAATATGCCCTCAGCCATGGTCAATTCACAACTTTCATGAATTGGGTGAGAAGGATCCCAGCTGAGATTTTGCATCAGAATCCAACTCTCTGTTCTTATTATGTAATATGCTTGATTCTGGAGGGAAGCGCCTATCAAGAGATCCTCTCTCTGCTGGATATCATCGAAAATGCGGAAGAACATTGCTCTTACCAGCCGGCTGCAATAAAAGCGCTTCTGTGTATCTTGCAGGGCAAACAACAAGAAGCAGCCATGCAGCTCGAGATTATCAAACAAAATCCCCCCGATGATGAATTCTTTGCAGGGTTATATGATTTGATGCAATCCCTTTATACCCCTAGCTCGATTCGAAATACCATGGACCGGCTGCGTAAAACTTATAATAAATCTCGTGCGAATGGAAATCTGATCATCGCCATCGTATCTCTCTCCTATATTGGAGATTTGTACAAATACCAGGGGAAACTTACCGAGGCATCCCGAACTTACCAGGATGTCCTTGCAATGTCAGAGATCGGTAATGATGAGTTTCTTTCTGCCAGTAGTGTTGCCTTGCTGGGTTTAGCCGAAATTGCTTATAAACACAATCAACTTGACGAAGCCAAGCGGTTACTCCAGCAAGGGTTGAATATGACAACTCGATGGGAGATCAGCCATTTCTTTGGGCTCTCCACAACCCTGGCGAGAGTACACATCGCAATGGGTGAAGTAAAAGAAGCTGTCAATGCCATGCAAAAAGCTGAGGACCTGGCTACTCAGTTCGATATGACAGAAGTGGATGATTTTGTGGTTGCCTGCCGAATCATCCAGTTAAAATTGCTGATGGGAAACATCGATGAAATCGAAGAATGGGAAAACCAAATTGACACGTCCAAACTTGGTCTTGCCAAAGAATTAAATTCTTTCTCAGTATTCTTTTCCACCGTTGATGATCTCTATGCTTTTACACATGCTTGGTTCCTCCTTTATCAGGGAGAAGCCCAGCAAGCGATAACCATCTTACAGAATCTCTACGATGATTCGCTGAAAGATAATTTGGATGATTTCACCATTCAATATGCTGTATTATTAGCAGTGGCTTATGATAAAAACAAGGATCGCACTAAAGCGATGCGCTATCTGCATAAGGCTCTAACTCTCGCCCAACCTGAAAATCAAATCCAGGTCTTTCTGGAGCAAGGTACGGATATCCTCAACTTATTATATGAAGCAGCCAGGCAGGATATCCAGCCGGAATATACCGGGAAATTACTGGCGCTCTTCCCTCAGCTGGAATTGAAGAAGGGTAAAGATGAATTTATTATATTGGATGGTGCGATGATCGAACCACTGAGTGACCGTGAGCATGAAATCCTCGCTCTCATTGCGGAAGGCTTATCCAACCAGCAAATCGCTTATAAATTACATCTTTCCCTTTCAACCATTAAAGTGCATTCATACAATATTTACCGAAAATTAAATGTACACAGCCGAGTACAGGCGGTCTCTCGAGCCAAAGCACTATTCATTATCTCCTAACTATTTTCCCTATAATACTCAAATAATACCTTCTTCTGTTGAATCTCCTCCATAAGGAAGTGTATCCTTATACTAACATTTGAATGGGGAATTCAATGATGGAAATACATCGTAATTACTATCAAATCCAAATCCAAGGGCATCTCGGTGAGAATTGGTCTGATTGGTTGCAAGCCTTTCATATTCAGTACAACGAGAACGGTATTACCATCCTTACCGGTCCTGTCATAGACCAGGCTGCCCTGCGGGGCTTACTGGATCGTTTATTCGATCTGGGTATTCCAATTCTCTCTTTCAGACAAGTAGATTTCCATCCGGAAGAAAGAATCGATTCCCCATTACCGCAAGATTAACATTGCAGAGGAGTATAGAATGAACAAAACCTTTCTTAAAATGGGCGTTAACTACCTGGGAAATCATGGCTTATCGCTTGCATCGAAACCAGGTATCCGCAAATATGCGATCAATAAGGCACTTAAATCTGCGGAAAATGGCTACCACTCGAATCTTGAAAAGGGGAAATATTCCCCTGGAGAGTGTGAAGATCGTTACATCATTAATCAAGCAATCATCGAGAGTGCCAATCGCCTAGTAACCAGCGAACATCAAATCTCTCCAGCCTATCTAAAAAAAATAGCAGACATTATGGTCAAGAGTATCGTCATTGATGGCGGAGATGTAAAAAGGCAGCAAGATTTCAAGGCTGTACATGGTCGTCGCCCGCCAGGGCTACTCGTTGTAAGCCCTACTAAAGCTTGCAACCTGAAGTGCAAAGGCTGTTATGCTAATTCCTCCGGAGAAAACCATGAAAAATTAAGTTGGGATGTGTTTGATCGGCTACTTACCGAATCACGCGATATTTTCGGGAATCGTTTTGTGGTCATCAGTGGGGGGGAACCTTTCGCTTATAAAGACCAGGGAAAAGATCTTTTAGATATGGTCGCCAAACACGATGATATGTTCTTTATGACATACACAAATAGCCTTTTGATTGATGATGAGACCGCAGCGCGGTTATCGGAATTAGGTAATTTCTCACCTGCAATTTCAGTAGAAGGTTTCCGCGAAAAAACGGATGATCGTCGAGGAAAAGGCACCTTTGATGGTATTCAAAAATCGATGGAGAGACTGCGTGAACACGGCGTACCTTTTGGTATATCGCTAACAGCCACAACCAACAACTGCGAAGAACTTTTTTCGGATGAATTCATTGATTATCTGTTTTACGAACAGCAAGCCCTATATGGCTGGATTTTCCACTATATGCCCATCGGTCGCTCTTATACGCTTGATCTGATGCCCACCATCCAACAACGCCAATGGATGTGGCAACGTGCATGGGAATTGATCGAAAAGAAAAAGGTATTTCTTGTTGATTTCTGGAATTCCGGTACGCTCGTTGATGGTTGCCTTGCAGGTGGTCGCAGCAGTGGTGGCGGATACCTTTACATCAATTGGGATGGCAAGGTCATGCCGTGCGTTTTTGTCCCCTACTCCCCCGTCAATGTTAACGATTCCTACGCGCAGGGAAAAACTCTTGCCGATATATGGGAAGAAACCTTCTTTGAACATATCCGTTCTTGGCAGATGGATTATCTGAACGGGAATGGGCATCGTGGAAATTTGCTCAGCCCATGCATTATCCGAGATCACCATGATGTCTTGCGTCAAATCATTGCAGAAACAGAACCCGATCCAGAGAATGAACAGGCTCGTGAAGCGTTGCTCGACATGGATTATATGAAAGGTATGATCGAATATGGCAAGTCGTATCAAGAATTAAGCGACCCAATCTGGCGTTCCCGGTATCTAAAAGAGGAGGAGCCACAAGCATAATTCCATGATTCTTATGAATGGGGGTACTATTTTCTTGTAGCTAAAGTTCTGGTACCACCGCCAGCGAGAAGCGGGAAAGGGCATCACTCTACCGGTGCCCTTTCCTGTTTATAACCTGCTTGGTTTTAGTAATAGTACAATAGAGATATACTTAAACTTAAAGGCTCTGATGAATAAATGAAAAAACTATTATTTATCACACAAACACCCAAACTCATTCCCAAGATACTCTATTCCACTTATAAAATTTCAATAATACCAAAATAATACCTTCTATCATTGTATCTACTACATCCAACAAGGTATCTTTGGAGTAATCAAATATCAGGAGAGTACTGGTGACGGAAGAACAGAGCAATTACTATCAGATCTATATTCAGGGGCATCTCGGTAAGAATTGGTCTGAATGGCTGCAAGCCTTTCAGATTCAATACAAAGAGAATGGTATCACTGTACTTACCGGTCCTGTCATTGACCAGGCTGCTCTAAGAGGTCTGCTAGATCGTTTATTTGATCTGGGTATCTGTATTCTCTCCATCAGGCAGTTAGGGTTCTATCCTGAAGGGAAAGTAATCTTTCCTCTGTGATTTTTATTAATACTAGTTCGAAAGGAGATTCTTATGGCAGTAAACAAAACTTTCTTAAAATGGGGTGTAAATTACATCGGCAATCATGGTCAGTCATTAGTACAAAAACCTGCAATTCGTAATTTCGCATTCAATAAAGTGAAAAAATATGCCGCTGAAGGGTACCAGCACAATCTGGATATTCAGCGCTATTCCGTCGGTGAATGCGAGGACCGTTATGCAATGAGCCAAGCCATCATTGACACTGCCGAACGTATTTTAACCAGCCCTTATCCTATTGCCCCTGCGTATCTGAAAAAACTATCTGAGATCATGGTTCAATCGATCGTGATTGAAGGTGGAGAGATATCGATACAGCAAAAATTTAAAAACATTCACGGTCGCCGCCCACCCGGTTTTCTGGTTGTGAGTCCCACCAAGGCATGCAATTTGAAATGCACGGGCTGCTATGCCAGTTCTTCAGGCGAATCGCATGAGAAGTTGAGCTGGGATGTTTTTGATCAGATTCTGACCGAAGCCCGCGAGATCTTTGGCATCCGCTTTATCGTTATCAGCGGTGGTGAGCCTTTTGCGTACAAAGATCAAGGGAAAAACTTGCTGGATATGGTCGAAAAACACAGCGACATCTTCTTCATGGCATACACCAACAGTCTGTTGATCAATGAAGAAACTGCTAAGAGAATGGCAAAGTTGGGCAACATCTCGCCTGCTATTTCTATAGAAGGTTGGCGCGAGAAGACAGATGAGCGTCGTGGCGAAGGCACTTTCGATGGCATCATGCAGAGTATGGAACGCCTTCGCAATCATGGAGTTCCCTTTGGTATCTCTCTCACGGCAACCACCTACAACTGTGAAGAACTCTTCTCTGATGAATTCATGGATTACCTGTTCTTCCAACAGCGTGCCATGTACGGTTGGGTTTTCCATTACATGCCAATTGGTCGTTCATATACCCTCGATCTCATGCCCACCATCGAACAACGCCAATGGATGTGGAAACGAGCCTGGGAACTTACCAAAGGCAAGAAGTTATTCCTGGCAGATTTCTGGAATCATGGCACCCTGGTGGATGGATGTCTGGCTGGTGGTCGCAGCAGTGGTGGTGGTTATCTCTACATCAACTGGGATGGCAAGGTCATGCCCTGCGTTTTCGTACCATACTCACCAGTAAACATCAATGACATTTACAAAGATGGGAAAACCATTGCGGATGCCTGGGAAGAATCCTTCTTTGAGCGTATTCGTGAATGGCAAGCTGATTACGTCAAAGGAAATGGTCATCGTGGTAATCTACTAAACCCATGTTTCATTCGCGACCACCACGATGTATTCCGCCAGATCGTGAACGAGACAGAGCCTGATCCCGAAAATGAACCTGCCAAGGAAGCCCTATTGGATGATGACTACATGAAGGGCATGATCGAGTACGGGAAGGCGTATGCAGACTTATCTGACGAGACCTGGCGTAAACAATACTTGAAAGAATAAGATATTAAAGCAGAACATTAATAACAAATATTGTCTGGTGGCTGGTTCTCTTAGTATCCATCCAGAAGCCTTTCACTGAGTCACTTCATCATCGAAAAATACATCATCGTGACTTTAAGAAATCAGCCACCATTTTAATAAATCTGACATTGGGTTAAAAGGGATATAACCCGTGTCGCTTAGAAAAGGGCTTTACTCTACCAAAGCCCTTTTCTTGTTTTATAATGCTACTATCTTAGTTTTTAGGTAAAAAAAATGAACCAAAAAGATAAAGATCTCTCAAATGGCGTTTTATTCACCGACCTCTATCAGCTTACCATGGCACAGATCTATTACCGTTATGGTATGTGTGATACAGTTGCTCAATTTGACTATTTTTTCCGCAGCTATCCCGATTATGGCTCCCACCAAGCAGGCTATTGTATTAATGCAGGTTTGGAATGGCTTCTGGATTGGATGCAATCTGCCCGTTTCGGTCTGGAAGAAATAGCATATCTGAGAAGTTTGAGGAATGCTCATGGTGATCCTCTTTTTGCAGAGGATTTTTTACAGTGGCTGGAAGGGGATCAACCCTTCGCGAATATTACCCTGAGAGCCATTCCTGAGGGACGTGTTACTCACCCCAATGTTCCTGTGGCTGTAGTGGAAGGGCCCATCATCCAGGCACAACTGCTGGAATCATCCCTGTTGAACCACCTCAACTATCAAACCCTGATCGCTACCAAAGCTTCACGCATCCACGAAAGCTGTCACGGGCAGATAGTACTCGAATTCGGGCTACGCCGTGCTCAAGAGAAAGCTGCCAACGCCGGTGCGCGCGCTGCTATCATTGGCGGAGCGGATGCTACTTCCAACGTGGGCATCAGCAAACACCTGGGTATCCCACCCAGCGGCACCCACGCTCACAGTATGATACAGGCTTTTATGGCGCTGGGTGGTACCGAATTGGATGCATTCCGTGCCTATGCCGCGGAATACCCTGATAACTGCATTCTACTGGTAGATACCATCAGCACGCTGGAAAGCGGGATTCCAAATGCCATTATCGTTTTTGAGGAATTAAAAGCTACAGGGCATAAACCGGTTGGCATTCGCCTGGATTCGGGAGATTTGGCATATTTCAGCATCCAGGCTGCTAAAATGCTCAATGAAGCCGGTTTTGAAGATACGCTCATTGTGCTTTCCAACCAGCTCGATGAACTGGTCATCTGGCAGATCATCACGCAAATTCGTGAGGAAGCCGGACGGTATGGATTGGATGCCAATGCACTGGTTAACCGCCTGGCATACGGTGTCGGAACACGCATGATCACCTCCAGCGGAGATCCTGCTCTAGATGGCGTGTATAAACTGGTTTCGGTCAAAGATGGGGAAAATTGGCATCCTGCCATGAAGATCTCTGAATCACCCGTGAAAACGCTCAATCCCGGCAAGAAACGCGTGTGGCGCTTGTATGATCTGCGCGAAAAAGCCATTGCAGACCTTATCGCACTGGATGAGGAAGAACCCCAGCAGGCAGATGCCATCTGTTTGCATCACCCATTCGATCATACCAAATCCCGCACGTTATATCACTCGCAGTTATCGAAAATCGAACCCTTGCTGGAGGATATCATCCTGGATGGGAAGATCGTGTACGATCTACCAAGCCTGGAAGAAATCCGTAAAACCCGCGAGAAGGACATGCAGGACCTCTATCCAGGTGTTAAACGGTTGGTCATCCCACATAATTACCATGTGTCACTTTCTCAAAAATTATGGGATCTCAAACATACTCTCATCCTAAAAAACACAAATGGTGACACATAATACTCTATACAATGAATATTTTTGAGTCTCTGCATCCAGCTTTTGAAGATCTGGTTGATCTTAATTCAACCCTTGAGCTCCTCAAGGCTGGGTTTCAATTTACGGAAGGTCCTGTGTGGCACGCTCAAGAGAATTGCCTGTATTTTTCTGATATCCCGGCAGATACCTTATATCGCTACAGTTCGGCGAAAGGGGTGGAAGTCGTCTACCATCCCAGCGGATTTAGCAATGGATTGACCCTTGATCATGCCGGTAATTTAATTGTCTGTGAACATCACACGCGTGCCATCACCACTTACAAAAATGGACAAAAACAGATCCTGGCAGATCACTACCAGGGGAAAAAACTCAACTCTCCCAATGATTTGGTGCTGTCAAAAAATGGAGTTCTGTATTTCACAGATCCCATTTATGGGCTGCGCGCCGGTAATGGTGGACCAGCAATACAGGAACTATCTTTTCAAGGGCTGTTCAGTTACCGGCAGGGCTGGTCAGAACCCCACCTGGAAAGATCTGATCTGGAGCGCCCCAATGGGGTAGCACTTTCTTATGACCAATCAACGCTGTATGCCATCGATACGGTTAAACAGCACGTTCGCCAGTTTACGATTACAGAAAAAGGAAACGTGAGCGGTGGTCAGGTAATCATGGAATTATGGGGTGCAGGCGACGCTCGCCCGGATGGTTTGAAGCTCGACCGTGATGGGAATTTCTTCGTCACCGGTCCTGAAGGTATCTGGGTTTTCCGTGAGGACCATACTTTACTCGGAAAAATTCACTTCGCCCAGAAAACAGCGAACCTCGCCTGGGGTGACGAGGATCGCAAAACCCTGTATATCACTTCCAGCCAGTATCTTTTCCGGCTGCGAATGAAAACCAGCGGTTGGTCTCCGCTGGATAGCTATTCCTAGCGCTTTTTCTTATCCTGATTCTGATACACCACTTCTTCGATCCATTCTCTGGATTGCTCTGGATCTGCTTTTTTGGCATTCTTTTTGCTGAAGATCATCTCAAAGAGTGATTGCAAGCAGGGAATGTTCTTGTTTGTATTGGGAACACTTGTTTGAGGAGGGGGTGTCTCTTCCTCTTCCGGTTCATTGGTCCCCGGTACAGTAGCGGGTTCTTCTCCATTCGGATTTTCTGCAGGAGAAGTCTCGTTTTCTTCTATTTCTTCCCCATTTTCGGTAGGTTTTTCAGGTGGACCCCCAATTTCAATCATTTCCGGCTCTTCTTCTGATTCTTCGGGAGGCAGATTGCCTTCTGGTAGAAACCGCACACGCAGATCATCCATTGATCCCATGAACCAGTTTAAATCCACATTGGTTTTGATACCCGGTAAACGTCCATGGTCACTGTATTGCCAGAAGTCCCATCCACCCCAAGGGTAGATGGTTCCTGGCCATTGGCTTGTGTAGCGTGCTATCCATAAAGGAAATTCGGCTGCCCAATCCACATCTGAAATATTCTCATAAGTCATAAAAGGTCGCCAAAAACCACCGCTGGTGTAAATGATTGGTTTACGCCCTGAAATGTTGTAGGCTGTATCAATAAAACTCTTTACTTTACGCACCAATTTGGTACCTTTGCAGCCAGCTACTTCCAGATCAAGTACCAGCGGTAAGCTGGATACTTCACCAACCACATTACAAAATGATTCTGCCTGATGGACGGGATCGATATGGGTTCGAAAGAAATGATAAGCACCCCACAAGATGCCGTTATCAATCGCTCCCTGCCGGTTGGCTTTGAACCTTTCGTCTTCATACATCTTGATCTTTTTATCAGGGAACTCCGAGGCTTTGATGAAAGCGAATTTTACGCCCGCTTCCGCGACTTTTTTCCAATCAATATCACTTTGCCAGTGAGAAACGTCAATTCCAGGTATCATATCTCACCTCTTTAGAGACCCTTCTTTGGCAAGATATTTCAATTCGGTCACGTTGCCATTAAACCAGTTGCTCCCCACCATGCCGCTAACGCCAGGGATCTTGGATTGGTAAGAGAATTGCCACAACACCCATCCAATCCAGGGATACAGTTGCGCAGGCCAATCCGCACTGGGCTCATCGATCCATAACGGGTATTCACTTGGCCAGGTGGTGGTCGCGAGATATTTACGCCAATAGGTACGCGATGTATAGATGATGGGGCGTTTCCCGCAACCCTGTTCAAGTGATTCCAGCATAGTGCGAAGTTTTGCTTCCAGAACTGCACTGGAGGTGGTGTACAGCTCCAGACAGATCACAGGTGGCAGGTCATCATCTGCAACCGCGGCAGATTGAAGGAAATGCTGCACCTGGGCATCTGCATCCTGTGCTGGATTGAGCCAGTGATAAGCTCCTGTCAAGATACCATATTTTTTTGCGTTGTGGTGGTTCTCTGAATAGGAATCCACCTTGACGGATACACCATCTGTGCATTTCAGATACGCAAAACGAACATGGTTCTTTGCTATATCAGACCAGGACGAGACGTTGTTTTTTTCTGAGAGATCTATTCCGATTATCATAACTTTATTATTGCATGTTTTATGCCAATTTTCACAATAATTCGTCCAAATTGCGATATTCTGTTAATAATTACCTATTATAATAAAGCCGTATATTCGGGGATGATAGGCTTCGACGGAGGAGGCTGAACCCGGACTGCGAGCTGAGAGGTACCGACCTCATGAAATCAGTACA
>DMDF01000128.1 GCA_003446605.1 Anaerolineaceae bacterium | reverse complement strand
CAATACCCCCGATGCGAGCCGCGCCGGTCTGGTATTCGGGTATGTTAGCCTGGTAGAAGGAATGATCGCACGTTATCGAAAAGAGCTGGGGGACCCGATGAAAGTCATTGCAACCGGCGGTTTTGTGAATGTGATCAGCCAGCATACTAATGCCATCACAATCGTAGAACCCTGGCTTACTTTGAACGGACTTCAGTATATATGGGAGATGAATAAAAAGAATGGATAACCCGATTAAAGCCAAGAATATCCTACTGGGTGTCAGCGGCTCCATCGCTGCCTACAAAGCAGTGGATCTGGCTTCTCAATTAACCAAAGCAGGTGCCAACGTAGATGTGATCGTGACACCATCTGCAGAAAAATTGGTTTCTGCGCTGACATTTCGGTCAGTTACAGGTCGTAAAGCTTACACTGAAGCTGATCTCTGGAAAACCGAGGAGCATGTAGTGCATATCACCCTCGCCAGACGTGCAGACCTGATGGTGATCGCACCTGCTTCCGCCAACAGCTTGGCAAAATTAGCCCATGGAATAGCGGATAATCTTCTAACGGTAACCGCACTTGTCATCCGCTGCCCGCTGGCAGTCGCCCCTGCCATGGATGCTGGTATGTATGATCATGTCGCCACGCAGGAGAACCTACAAATCCTAGCTGGGCGAAGCGTTACCATTCTTGGTCCCAAAGAAGGGCATCTGGCATCCGGGCTGAAAGGGAAGGGACGTATGCTCGAGCCGACCATCCTTTTTTCTGCCATTCGGTTCATTCTCAGCAGAACCAATCCACTGAGTGGAAAAAGGATCCTCGTCACCGCCGGTGGTACACAGGAAGCGCTTGATCCGGTACGCTTCATCAGTAATCATTCTTCCGGCAAGCAGGGTTATGCTGTAGCTCAAGCTGCACTGGATGCAGGAGCGCAGGTAACCCTAGTCTCTGCCCGCACGGCAATAACCCCTCCGTATGGTGCAGAATTAATCGAAGTGGTCAGCGCCGCGGAAATGCACACTGCAGTCATGGAAAAAGTTCAGCAAGTCGATGCAGTGATCATGGCTGCTGCGGTCGCAGATTTCCGTCCTGCTTCCTCAAGTGAACAAAAGATCAAGAAAGATGCTACCCTGCAATCCATCAAACTAGAACCCACTACAGATATTCTCAAAGAGCTGGGGGAGTTCAAGCAACAGCATCCCAAGTTGATCCTGGTTGGATTTGCTGCCGAAAGTGAAAATCTCATCCAAAATGCCAGTGAAAAATTGAAACGAAAGAATCTGGATATCATCGTAGCAAACGATATTTCCAGAAGTGACAGGGGGTTTGCTGTTGATAATAATGAAGTGATCCTGTTGTTCAGGGATGGCAGCCGGAAAGAAGTCCCTCTACAGAATAAAGAGAATATTGCACGTGAGATTATTGACAATCTCAGCCCTTTACTGCAAAGTTAATGGTTAACGATCGAGGAAAAAATTATGCATGTGCTTGTCATTTCAGATATTCATTCCAATCTGACCGCGCTTGAAAAAGTCCTTTCCGTCGCCGGCAGCTATGATGCTGTATGGTGCCTGGGAGATATCGTAGGCTATGGACCAGATCCAAACGAATGTATTGCGGTGGTTCGTGAACTGCCCAATCTGGTCTGCATCCGTGGAAATCATGATGCTGCCACACTGGGTGATGTGGATCAGCACACATTCAATCATGAAGCCAGTCTGGCAATCAGCTGGACGAAACGGATATTAAGCGCAGACAGCCAGGAATTCCTGCTGCATTTACCTGAAGTGATCCTTCAAGAAAATGTCACGCTGGTACATGGCAGCCCTCGCAATCCCGTTTGGGATTACGTGATGGATTACCTCACCGCACTACGTATGTTTCAATTCTTCGACACGCAGATCTGTATGTTGGGTCACACACATGTTCCAGCCTTCTGGGTCGAAAACGAGTCAAGCAGTAAAAAGAATCTGGTGTTCGATTTTCAAAAAAAGACCATCGAGGGCAGAGTCATCCTCAACCCCGGATCGGTGGGGCAACCTCGCGATCATGACCCGCGTGCCTCGTTCGCTCTATTCGACACCGAACACCTCACATGGGAATTACGACGCGTGGAATATGACATCACCAGCGTTCAAGAACGCATTAAAAAAGCGGGATTACCGTGGCGGCATGCCATGCGGCTGCATGAAGGCTGGTAGTCGGGAACTATTTCAATATACTTTTCGTTATTATTACAAATAAGGAACCCTAAGGAGGATTCATGAAGAAAAAGCGTATTTTGGTCGGTTTGATCTTACTGGCAGTTGCAGTCACATCTTGTGCCTCAAAACAAGCTAGCGATGAATCCGAAAGCAGCCGTGTGATGGCAGAAGACATGGTTGCAGGAATGGAAGCGCCCACGGTGGAAGAAGCCGGGGGTTACGGTATGGTGGATACCGTAAAGGCAACCAATGCAGAGCGGATCGTCATCAAGAATGCCGATCTCAGCATTGTAGTTACCGACCCGGTGAGTGCTCTGGATACCATTGCTACGATGGCGGAACAAAAAGGGGGATTTGTCGTCAATTCTTACGTGTATAAAGTAACTTACTCATCCGATGTCGAACTACCAGCTGGCAACATCACCATTCGCGTTCCTGCTGAATTGCTGGATGAGACATTGGTTGAGATCAAAGCACTGGTCGAGGATGCTGATATGGATGTTTTAAGCGAATCCGTATCAGGGCAAGATGTGACCAGCGAAGTTACCGATCTTGAATCTCGCCTGCGCAACCTACAGCAAGCCGAAGAACAGCTGCTTGAGATCATGGACAATGCCACCGACACCGAAGATGTGATGGCAGTATTCCAACAGTTGACCAGTATTCGAGAAGATATTGAGGTTCTGCAAGGACAAATAAAATACTACCAAGAATCCGCCCAGCTCTCTGCCATCTATGTCAACGTCCAGGCAAAAGAAGCCGTTTCCCCCATCACCATCGGTGGTTGGCGACCTTCCCTGACCGTTCAGCGTGCTCTGCAGGCATTGATTGATGGGCTGAAATTCCTGGTCAATGCATTGATCTGGATCATCATCTTTGTAGCACCAATCGCACTGGTCATTGGACTTCCCATTTATTTCATTGTAAAAGCGTCAAAAAAGAAACGCAAGAACCAAATCACTGAAAAGAAAGAATGAACCCTTAAGAGTGAGGTTTTTTCCCTCACTCTTTTATTTTGTCTTGATCTCGATCTCCACCGTAGGGTCTACATCCACTTTCAAAAAATAAATCCCGTCCGCAGTCCAGTAAAAGCTGTCAATATCCCCGGAACTCTCCAGGGTTGCTGAGCGTGCAGGAATGGATAAAAAGATGGTCCCGGTTGCCTTGCGCCCTGCATCCAGCATAAACCGTGCTCTTCCACTACGCTTCACAGTCTCCTTTTTTACTTCCTGCCCCTGGGTAAAGTGCAGATCAGAACCAATGTACTGGATGCAGTTTTCCTTCACCTCCCGCACTGCCAGGAGCACACACCCATGAGCCGGTATTGTAAACTCTCCCAGAGAAGTGGGCACATGGTTTCTGTGTATCTGTTTTGTCCAGAAATTGCTGATCCAATAAAAACCTGCCGGGATTTTAAAATCATCAACGGATAAGGAACAAATGCATTCCCGATCTCCCCAGTTGATATTTGCCAGCACATACCATTCTCCAGTTTCGCCCGCCATATCCAATCGCAAGGATGCTGGATATCGTTCTTGAAGCCAATCCACAACAACCATGCGTTCATGAATGGGCGGGAGCAACCCAGCTGCCATCTGCAAGCGTTCCTCCGAAAGGGCTGTTAGGTCATCTGAGAAGATCAGTGAGCCACCACTCATGGCAATGACCGTAGAAAGCGTCTGCACTTCAGCAAGGGTCAGCTCAGATTGTTCACGAACCAATACACAATCCGGATCATTCACCCACCAGCGACCATG
The DNA here is from genome assembly GCA_003446605.1 of Anaerolineaceae bacterium. Lineage (GTDB taxonomy): Bacteria > Chloroflexota > Anaerolineae > Anaerolineales > Anaerolineaceae > UBA4781. The sequence continues at coordinate 4,461 of DMDF01000128.1, read as the reverse complement.
CAGGTTGGCGCGGGTCAGGATGTTGCGCAGGCTGTTGCTAGCGCAGGGCATACTAGGTTCGTTCTTAAAGGGAAAAGCGATATTGAAGTATTTTGGTTTCCATGAGCTGCTCACATCCGGTCCGATACGCATGGCATCCATAATTCCCAGGGCAGAACCCAGCGGTAAGCCACAACCCACCAGATACGTTCGTTTTCCTGCCGTTTCGCGGATCGCCCCAAGCGCTTCCCGCAGAACTTGGGCACGTGTCTTCGTCTCATCCTTATAGGAACCTTTCAACGCTGCTGCATACAAAAAATCCAGCTTGAGATAGGGGAAACCCCAATCCTGTACCGCCGTATGGATCACATCCCGCACATATTGCATGGCATCAGATTGGGTAAGATCGAGAGCAGTGCCCAAAGAATTCCATACAAAACCAGCATTGACCGGGTTGCCATTCCGTTTACGCAAAATCCATTCCGGATGGTCATGGAAAAGGTCCGATTTACGATGCACAATAAATGGAGCTAACCAAATACCTGGGGTAAATCCGTCCTCGCGTATTTCCCGCGCGACGGATTTCATCCCATCCGAAAAACCAGATCGAAATGAAAGCCAATCCCCCACCTCTTTTTGATAGCCATCGTCAATCTGGACGATCTGCAATGGCAGATCCTCTTTATGCGCGGTAAGGGCATGCAAGTTCTTGCGGATTGTTTCTGCAGATATATTTTGATAATACTGGTACCAGGAGCACCAGCCAGTTGGAACACTGGGTTGAACGTGAACTCTGTTCTCTTTTGCCACCAGATCCAGATAAGGTGCAATGCATTCACTATCACAACCACTGGTAAGCATATACATTGCCCAATCTGTAGTGAGGGTCATGCCCGCATCAAGGCGCACGCCATCCGCATCCACCCACATGTGAACGGATGGTTCCTTCCATTGGTCAAAAGCAATATGTCCGAATTGTTCCTTTTGGGATAAGAACCCGAACAAACAACCCTGTTCGGTACTGCGGTCCAAGAGAATTGCATACATATCCGCAACGGATGTGTGCCTTCCCGCCTGGTGCTGTCCCGCATCCAAGACCATTGGATTTTGCAGAAACCCCAGGTGAGAATTCATTTGTGGTGAGTGCTGCGTGGTAAGCCCGGTAAAAGACCAGGATTGCCAGCCATTCACAAAAAATCCGATCTGTTCAGGTGCACAGCCTATTTTAAGGGTTGATGCTCTATCCTTTGTAGGGAGGGTAAGCAGATCAATTCGATCCAACCATACTGGCTGCGAACCACGATTGTACATATTCACTTTCCACATCAAGCAGGGTAAGTCTTTAACTAAGGAAAAGATAACCTCACAATCCAAACCATCCCATCTCGCGCGGGGACGAATCGAGATCTGTTCGCGGGTCAAACTGGTTAACAACCCTACCCGATGCGTTTGTAACGCATCCGGATCCAAGCTAAGGGGATACTCAAAATGTTGCGTTGTATCCCACCCATGAATCACCATTGTTGCATTTTGTACAGCAGGAAATCCTTCTGCACGAGGTGCAATGGAAAACATACCGTTCTTTGGATCAACGGTAAATTGTAGCCACGGATTTTGGTTCTGATACAAATTTACCCCCTATCAGGGTTCGATATTAATATCTTGTTGGACTACTCCAGAAACATAGCGATAGAAGTTAAAATCCCCGTTTTCGTCTATTAATGTCAGGCGCCCATTAAAGATCCACCCGTACGGATCGCTTTCCAGAATCATGGATTCAGCTGCATACACATAATCCAGTCCAATATCATCCAGGTATTGATAGGCTTGTGCGTTTTTTAATTGCTCGTAATATTCACTGCCATTGATCAATCCATCCAGATTGACGATGGTGCGATCGTCAATAAAATAGGCGATCACTCCCCCTCCAGTCATCCCAATAACATCTCCCGGTTCGGTATGATCTTCTATATATTTTGTTTCTCTCCAATAAGGGTGTTTTTTAGGATCGAGGCTGGCATAGGAATAATTTCGAACAATGGGAATGACCAGATTCAGTACCAAAACGATGGAAACCGTACCCACCAACAGATACGATGCGGTGGTTCCATACAAATACCTGCGATAGCGGCGCAAGACGCTTTCCACAACGATCCCAATCATCATCAATGTACACAGTATTTCAGGAATCCAGTACCAGTACTTGGCATGCAAATATCCGGTGGCTTTGTAATTAAAAAGATGAAACACACAACCCACGAAAAGGGGTAAAAAAGCAGTGTCACGCATGGCTTTTTGAATAAATCCTTTTTTCTTATACAAAACCCACACAAAGAGAATAAGCGCCAGAGCCCATACCAGAATACCAAAATCGCGTTTGAAATTCACGAAGGATAATGAATCCACAGGTATTTTTGTGGCGCGCGCCACGAATTCGATGATGAAATTCACCGGAGCGGTGATCATCCACCAGGGACCATCTTTCACAGAAGGGTCGAACCAGCTGCCTAAAACCTGATTTAAGGTGGTTAATGGTTTACCATAAACCGTTAGAGGTAAAGTTCCCCACCACCGTTTGATGGTTCCACTGATCGGTAAATAAGAACCAGCGTACGATTTATTAATAAGCATGTACGCTATCAAGAGCACAACAATCGGACCAAAGTAGGATAGTGCTGTCTTCCCCCAGGTTTTCCCATTGGTTTTCAGCGTACTATCCTCTGAAAAATCCCGTTTCTTTGAGCGCATGTACAAAATATAAAATACCCGCCAACCTATCAGAAACAGCAGTGAGATTCCGAAATCGATCAGCAGAACAGCGCGCGGAAAACCTAAAAAGACATGCAGCACATCATGGAGTAGGAAGATAACCAATCCTGTGAATAAAGTAGATATCAGCACACCAAGAGAACTGCGTATAATCTGTTTTTTAAGGGACACCGAAGAATCAACAATATAACCTTTGAAAAAGTACTCAGACAATACTTTCGATAGCAGGGAAAGCACAATGAAAATATAGAAAAAAGGCAGGAAATTAAAAATATTATCGGTATTTTGTACGCGTAAATAATAAGCAATGATAGCTGCCAAGAAAGCGAACAACCCATCCAGTAATATCTGCCAACGCAATGGTGATTTTCGAAAAACCAACCAGATTCCCATGATGACAACGATAAATATCGTGTCAAGCCGGCTAAAAAGCAGCAGCGCAGCCAGCATACTCATTGTAAAAACATTTTTCCTGGATAATTCTCGCTCATCAAAAGAAGCCAGATAGCTGATGGCTGCCACCAAAGCAAATGCGGTCAGACCTGATTCAAGCCCTAATTTTGAGGTTAACTCATGGATGGTCGGCGTGAAGGTCCAAAACGCTGCTACAAAAATACCGCTGGCATTTGAGAACTTTTTAGCAAAAAAGCGATAAAGCAGAATGCCTGTCGCTGCGTTAAGTAGCGCCAGTACCATGATAATGACCCGCAACGGTAAATACAGATCATATTTTGCCAAACCGAATATAGGGGTGCAGATCAACATCCACAGAGGATGAAATCCATTGGTAGCGCTAAGCCCATCAAATGTAATCCCACGCCCTTCAGCAATGTTACGGGCAGTGACAAAATAATAAAAAGCATCATCCGTTTGAAACCAATTTAATAAGCGAGCAGGGGGTGAAAAAGCAACGTAAGCATGTAAAGCGAGGATAACGATCAGCAACAAAATTTCAAAGGATATTTTCTTTTTTTTCATGTTCCATTCCGTTCACGGGTGTGGATTTATTATAGCGCATGCAAAGAAAGAGAAGGTCGTTTCTCATAGTGCGCCTTCTCTTTTTCTTTTTGATATTATCTAGGACAGACCGGTTATCTTCCCGCTTTGTACATCTATGTCGATATCCATAAATGCGGGTCGGGTGGGCAGCCCCGGCATGGTGCTGATCTCACCTGCCAGTGGATACAAAAAACCTGCTCCGGCGGATAAGCGAATATCACGAATGGGAAAACGGAATCCGCGCGGGACACCTTTCAAGCTGGCATCGTGACTCAAACTCAAATGGGTTTTCGCCATGCAGATCGGCAAATCAGCGTAACCCAGTTTGGTAAATTCCGCGATCTTTTGCTCGGCTTCAGGAGAATAATCCACCCCATCCGCACCGTATACTTCTTTGGCAATGGTTTCGATCTTCTGTTTGATCGTCTGATCCAGCGGGTAGAGGAATTGAAAATCGGTGGGTTTTTCGGCAGCTTTGACCACCGCCTGTGCCAGCGCTATTGCACCGGCGCCCCCTTCTTCCCAGTGATTAGTAATAACACAATCTTCCGCCTGGTCTGATGCACGCACCGCTTTTTGGATCAGTTCCAGTTCGGCATCCGTATCGGTAATAAAACGATTGATGGCAACGATGGTGGGAATGCCAAAGTGGCTGGCAATGCCAATATGGTGAAAGAGGTGTTCCAGCCCCTTCTGCAGCAGATCCAAATTCTC
>DMDF01000065.1 GCA_003446605.1 Anaerolineaceae bacterium | reverse complement strand
GCCATCATCTCGGTGGATGTCATCAACGGTTTCTGTAAATTCGGAGCGCTTGCCAGCCCGCGTGTGGCAACCATCATCCAGCCCATCGTGCATCTGTTCGAGCAAGCCTGGGGAGCAGGCTGCCACAACATTCTGCTCACGCAGGATACGCACGAACCCGACGCGGTGGAATTTGGCGCATTCCCGCCACACTGCGTGCGCGGAACAGAAGAAGCCGAAACGGTGACAGAGATCAAAGCGTTGCCATTTTTTGACCAGCTCACCGTGCTGGAAAAAAATTCCATCGATTCTGGGCTGGATACAGGAATGGACGCCTGGATCGCAGCCCGTCCCGACCTGAACACCTTCATTGTGGTGTGGGATTGCACCGACCTGTGTACCTACCAACTGGCAATGCACCTGAGGTTGTTTGCTAATGCCACCCAAAAAACATGGCGTGTGATCGTGCCCGAGAATTGTGCGGATACCTATGATACGCCTTTGGCAGTCGCGCAGGAGATCGGGGCATACGCCCATCCCGCTGATTTTTTCCACCACACCTTTCTGTACCATATGGCGCTGAATGGCATCGAAGTGGTAAAAGCGATCCGTTAAAATAAGAGAACCTGTGGAATACACAGGCTCTCTTTCCTTTGAAATTTTGTTTTTATTCTTCCATCCAGTAGCCGGCTTTTTCAACCCGCACCGTCAGATTTTCCGTCTGTTCCCAACCAACGAACACGCCAAAATAGCCTCCGGTAATGCTGTCATCACTGACCTCATTCACCAGATCTCCATTGATATACAGGCTGAGGGTGTCATCGCTGGTCATCACACCCAGAACATTTTTCTTCTCACTGCCGGTATTGATGGTGCCGCTATCCTTCCAGCGGATCAAATATTCCATGGTGCCATTCTCGCCCAGAGTAGCATCCCAAGCGCGCAGGGAATATTTTCCATCGCATGTGATACCAAATAAATAACCGCGGTTGGCTTCCTTGAGGACCGGCACACGGAACATGATTCCATAGTGGTCATCGGCTTTACAGGTTTCCGTTGAAAAAGCGATTTCAATATACCCATCCACAACCGCTTCCGTGGAAGCCAAACGCCAGCCGTCTTCGGCAGCGAAGGAGGTCATGCGATAATAACTGTTCTCGAAATAAGCAGAACTGAATTCATCGGCGCCCACCGGCCAGTTCTTGGGGGCATCCATCTCATCCGTCCAGTCCGCATCGCCCAGGTACACACCCGGGTCCGTAGATGCGATGGTCGGCACAATTGTCGGTTCAGGTGTAGGTACTTCCGTGGGTACCTCGGTAGGCTGCTCTGTTGGTTCCACTGCAGCTGCAGTCTGTTCCGCCTGCAAGGTTGCTTGTGCTGCGGCGGTCGCAATGGCATCCGCAACGGAGGTATCTTCTGTCGGTTCTTCTTTTTCAACGACAGCGGTAGGTTCTGGCATATCGGTCAGGGTTTGGTCCACCCGGTTCGCCACGTAAAGAGCTTTGATATCATCGAATTTGGTGTAGATCATATATCCACAAAAAACGAACAGGGCAATCAATAATATAATAATCAATGCTTTTTTCATTTCTTCTCTCCTCTTTCAGGATCATTCATCCTTTATACCCAATTTTTCGTAAAAAATCTTTGCGCCAGCTTATATCCTCAGGTCCCTCTATCCCCTTTGGGCTTTCTCCATCCACCACCCCGAGGATCGCGTTTCCACTGCCAACCTGTGCTACCAGCACCTGGGTTGGATTTGCCGTGGCGCAGTAAATGCAGCAGACCTCCGGCACAGCTTTGATAGCATTCAATACATTGATGGGGAAAAATCCTGCGCCCAAGAAAATGATGAAGGAGTGTCCGGCGCCGAGCGCCATGGCGTTCTTCTGTGCCAGAGCAATCATTTCCTCATCCGTTCCGGACCAGCGTACCAGGCATTTACCGGAGGCTTCGCAAAAAGCCAGCCCGAACTTTATTCCTGGCACAGCGCTAACCAGAATTTCATGGATATCCTCAACAGTCTTGATGAAATGCGACTGCCCCAGGATGAAATTGATCTCTTCCGGTTTCTCGATCGGTATTGCCTTGATCTCCATACGCTACTCCTTTTCTCATAAAACACAAATCAGACCAATAGTATAGTTGCAAGATAAGTACCAACTATTTATATTCATTCCTCTTAATAATACCCGCTGTTGGCAAGTTTCAATAGCTTCTCCTATCGACCGCACCAGATAGAGTACAATAATATGCGCAACTTATTTCAGGAAAAACACATTGTTTGAACTTATTTTCTTAGGCACATCCGCTTCCGCACCCTCCATCCAACGTGGTCTACCAGCCCAGGTGGTCAAACACAATGAACACCGTTTTCTGGTGGATTGCGGGGAAGGCACCCAACGGCAGATCTTGCAATCCGGCATCGGATTCAAGAGGTTGAACCGTCTGTTGATCACGCATGGACATCTCGATCATATCCTGGGCATCGGCGGGCTGGTTTCCACTTTTTTACGATGGGAAGCCATTGACAATCTGGAGATATACGGTGGTGATTCCGCGCTGGAACGCATCGAGGATCTGCTGTTTAAAGTGGTCATCCGCGGCGTGGTGCCCCCCTTCCCGATCGAATTGAAAACCCTCAAAAAAGGGGTATTCATCCAGGAACAGGATTTCAGCATTTCCGCTTTCCCGGTCAAGCATCGCGGTTCAGGCTGTTTCGGTTTTGTATTTGAAGAAGAGGGGCATCGCCCCTTCCTGGCAGAAAAAGCTGAAAAACTGGGTATCCCTCCCGGTCCCTTGCGGCGCGAATTAGTGCAGGGCAAGAGCATCAGCCTGCCAGACGGCAACCGCATCAGTCCGGATGATGTTTTGGGAGTGTACCAGCCTGGCACCAAACTGGTGCTGGTCGGTGATACAGGGGAGACAAAAAACCTGGAAAAGGTATGTCACAAAGCGGATGCGCTGGTGATCGAAGGCACCTACCTGTATGAAGAGCGCGAACTGGCACGTGACTATGCGCATCTCACGGTGCGCGAAGCCGCCGAGCTGGCGGTCAAAGCCGAGGTTGGACAGCTCTTGATCACGCACGTCTCGCGGCGCTACCGCGATAAGGATGTGGAAAAAGAAGCGCAGGTTATTTTCCCCAATAGCGTGGTGGTGCGCGATTTTGACCAGTTCCAAATAAAAAATAGTTCGAATTAATTTATTAACACATAATTAGAAATCCATAAAACTCTTGAATTTATAGAGCAATTATCTATTATATATATAGCGGGTAATTCCTAGGTAGCTGTGATGCTTTAAAAGTGTCATAAACTTATTTCAAATAAGTCAGTCCTAGGGTCCGCTTTTTGTTATGAACATATATAGATAGACGAAAGTGGAGATCTAGGGTGGTCATTTTCCCAACCATACGGATTTGGTGGTTCAAGTAGATATCTAACAATCGCCTTCCTTCTTACTAAGAATGATTCACACAAATATCCTAAAAGGATTATTCGCAATTTTCGCCGAAATACAATATACCGTCTACTCGAGAAATTAAAGGAACTTTCTGTAGTACTAATCAAGAGGATTATTTTATTTCTCTCACAAAAAAAATGTTACAAGAACACAACGATATTGAAATCGTTTGCATTACCGTAAAGAAAGAAAATGTTCAAGAACATATCAGACATGATTCAAATGAATTGTATAACTATATGATAAAGCTTGCGATAATAGATAAGATATTAGACCAAGATTCTGTTACATTAATCCCTGATCCAAGAACAATTAAAGTTGCTGATGGAAACAGCCTATTTAATTATTTACAGATAAATTTATGGTTTGAACATAATGTATCCACCAGGATTAAATGGGAATCTTGTTCAAGCGAGAATTCATTAAATCTACAATTCATCGATATGATTTCTCATGTTGTATGGCGTCATTATGAAAAGAATTTATCTAGAAATTTTCGTGTATTAATCCCACTCATAGAAAACAAGGAATTGTTCTTTTAGGGCTCATCTACTAATTATTTATCTCATTCACATTCGTTCCCTTGCGATATGGGGAATGCCTGGGGTATAATCGCTGCATCGGGGTGTGGCTCAGCCCGGTGTAGAGCGCACGGTTCGGGTCCGTGAGGTCGGCGGTTCAAATCCGCCCACCCCGACAAGATTCAGTATTATCGAGTGATTTCATAAAATAATGACTATCTCTAATCCCTACAGTGAAATCTTTATGCGTCAATTTTCATATCCTATACATCTCACATAACCTTTATAAGCTTTTACACCTGAATCATCCAGTTATCTATATTAAATATGACCGCCAATCTGATGGAAATCCATAATCCTGTAATTTAAAGGATTGTTCTCTTTTCTCACGATCAGAAATCAAATAAATAAAATTTTGCCAAAGTCTACGATCCGATAATCGCCGCATGACAAGTAATTGAGCAAATAGATGATTATTCTGGGAGGAATCCCAATCAAAAGATTTTGCCATAATTGGACGAATAGGATATTCCCTTCGAAAAAGATAGCCATAATGAGCACAAATATTTCGTTGAACGCTCAACACATGTAACCATTGTCCAAATAAATAATCATTAGCGCCATACATTTCCTTGGAAATAATTTTTTTATCTTTCTCAAGGAGATTTTTATAAAACTTTGAGAGTGTGTTAAATGAGAAAAATTCAATTACAACCCATATTGGAAAGAGACCTGAATACTTTCTCTGATGATGAATAATTACGGGATCATTGCTATTCCAATTAATTTCATCTGAAAAATTATTAAATATTTCCTCATACTTTCTAATATCTTTAAAAATTTCCGCATGATAAAAAGCATCCGAGCCATAGTTTAATGCTAGATAATGAGAAATCTTTGTTCTGGTATTGATTTCAATCGGTTCAAGGATTGAGAGAATTTTATTACGCAGCCAACGGTCATTTTTATAAACATCAATGATTTGCGAGAAGCAAACATTCCCCGGATAGTGATCAGGAACATCCATAAACTTGTGAAAGTAAATATTTAAACGATAATAGTTATTTGAATAAAGAAAAGCGATGGCTTTATTTTCATCATCAATCGTCATTCCACGGCTACGTAATAACTCTATCTGATCATGAATACGAAGTGCTGGTTTCATCGTCAAAAAACACCCCTTAAAAAATGACCCACCTCGGTGCGCATGCAAAGCAGAGGCGTGGTGGGTTCTGTTAGCATCATTATATACAAATTGATATTTTTTGCAAGAGCATGATTTATAAATAATTTATAAACCCACTGAAGAGCGCACGGTTCGGGTCCGTTAGGTCGGCGGTTCAAATCCGCCCACCCCGACAAAATCAAAGATGTGCTGATTGCACATCTTTTTATTTATCTACACACACAGATTCCCCAAACCGCCGGTTTCATTCATGGCATCTTTGATCACCCGGCATGATAGGGATACGAAGCTGCTCTCGTACCCAGCATATCATCGAGTTTATATCCACCTTGTGCATGTCCGAAGTTTCCACCGCATACAGCGCTCCGATAGCCATGGGAGCCACCTCAGCCGCTATTTGCTGTAGTTCATCACCGTATTCGATCCCGGGATGACCTGCATGCCTTTTCCCAATCCGTGCAATATAGCGCTCTTTGAGGACCTCTCCGGGAGCATGGCACCAGATTTCCACAAAATCACTGACCTTGCTTTCAGCCAGCGCCTGCACAACATCATCATGCGGTGCCCGCCCAAACCACGCATCAATGATGACCAGAGACCGGTCAGGAAGATCTGCAATCAGCGCCCAGATGATCTTCTTGCAGGCGCGACCGAGCAAGCGATTATATTCCCGGTCACCGGTGCCAAGTACATCGAACATGGCTTCTTTGATCGTATCCAATGAGATTAGCGGCGCATTCAGGCGATCAGACAGTTGCTCGCCAATTGTAGTCTTGCCAGTAGCCGGTAAGCCGTTCAATAGAATTACTTTTCGGGTCACATCATCATCCATTGAATGCATTTAACAATTCCAGACTACGCATTTTCACCTATCATGCTGAGCGCCATCAACCCTGAACCGATTACGCCAGCACTATCACCCAAGGAGCAGGCTCGCACCTCATACTCGAACCATGCTGATCCGCGTACCGACAATTTTTGCAGCACCTGAAAAGCCACACCTCCCAACCCTCCCCCCAGTAGGATCAACTCTGGGTTGAGCACCGCAGCGATTGTATCCATGGCTGAGCGTAAAGGAGTTATCCATTCCGATAACACGCTATGCGCTGTTTTATCACCCTGCGAATCCAGAACCAGTAATTCCTCGACCCGCATATCAGGGGAAAGGGATGAAGATGCCAGCAGGCGGTTCAATGCGGTTCCTGAACTTTTCGTCTCAACACAGCCCTTCCGTCCACAATTGCAGGTCTCACCATCCTTATCAACGTTTATATGACCGAGCTGACCCGCATAATTGCTGCCGTAAAATAATTTACCGCCAGAGGCAATCGCGCCTCCGATGCCTGTTCCGATGGTGAGCAAAGCAACTTCTCTGGCTCCCACTGCCGACCCCAACTGCATTTCAGCATACAGAGCCATATTCGCATCGGTATCTATGTAAGTAGGTAACTGGGTTATTTCCATGATAAAGGACACAAGTGGAATATCCTTCAAATCCAGATATCCGGCGGTGACCGCCGTGCCATCAGCACGGCGCACCCGACCTGGGAAACCCAGACCTACCGCTTTAATTTCACTCGATAAAAGCTGTTCAATACACTTTTTAATGGTATCTAGTTGGGCTTGTCTTCCTGCGGGAACCTTCTCAGAGTAAAAATAAACGATCTCCCCATAAGAATTGATCTCCGCGATCCTGATATTGGTACCTCCCAGATCAACACCGATTGCTTTGTTTTCCATCATCAACACCTATTGCCTATATTATCCCTCATTTAACAGGGCAAGAATTTCGCGTAATCTGGGTAAGGCAAGGGTTTCGAGACGTTCTTTCATTTCCACAGGTAATAGCGATACACAATCTTTCCATAATGATCTGCCGGCGATCGCTCCGGATGCGCCATTCTTCATTGCGACCTTCAACTGGTCTATGAACACCTCGTGGCTGACGCCCTGAGACAATACCGCCCATGGAACATCGCCGACGGTCTCGCTCACTTTTCTGCACATCTCGGCTGAACCTGGATACTGCAGCTTGAGAACCTTCGCACCATTTTCCACAGCCAGGCATGCCGCTTCATTGATAAGGTCGGGTTTCTTTTGTTCGAATTCCGCGAGGTTTTCATCCTGCAGCTTATAGACAAGGATCTCCACCACCAGCAGAACATCCTGATCGGAAAATTCTTTCACGGTCTTGTTGATCAACTCCGAAGTATACGTATGATCCTCAACTTGATCAGGACGCATGAACACCAGTAATTTCGCGGCGGTGCCACCCAATTTTTTTACGGTGCTCGCATCCACGCCTTGAACAATCCTCGATTCACGTAGCATAGTAAGGGGATCAACATCATATCCCGAAGCATCCAATCCTACCACCAGGGCTACATCCTCAGCCAGAACCTTGTCATCAATGATCTCTGGAAAAGCACATTCGGGGTCTAATAAGACTGCCGGTGCATAATTACCCAGATACTGAACCAAGCGCGCTTTTACTTTTCCCAACTCTTTATTATCAACTGAATTCACCACCTGTTCATCGTCACTCAATAGAACCCGCATGCTGTTCCGCTGATCCATGGCGATTACCATCATTTTGCCGTTCTTCGTGCATAATTTCTTGAATGCTTGATACTCTTTTTCAGACATTTGATTATTCATACCAGTAGATGTTTTCATTCACTTTTCTCTCTTTGCAGCATAACGATCATTACAATTAAAGAATTACCAGTAACATTTCTCGCTATTGGATAATTCCAATTAGAATGGCGACCCATCATTCTGATTCTTTGGAATCGTCATCCTTGCCAACCATCCATGAGACAATCTGTTCATCGTTGGTGTCGGATACATTCACGTCAGCCACCTTCTTGCCACGCCGCAAGACTACAATGCGATCTGCAACGGTAAAGACATCGTTCATGTTATGACTGATCACAATGATAGGAACATTTCGTTCCTTGAGTTTGCCTACCAGTTCGTATACTTTTCTTTGTTCCGGCACCCCTAGCGCTGCAGTGGGTTCATCCATAATTAGTAATTTCGCATTCCAATAGATGGAGCGTGAAATTGCCACCGCCTGCCGCTGCCCACCCGATAACTCTCGAATTGGTCGATCTAATCCAGGAATGGTGATCTCCAGTTCTTTCAGGATCGTCCTGGCTTCTTCTTTCATTGTCTTTCTATCCAGAACGGAGAACATTTTTGTCTTTTTGTTCAGTATCTCTCGCCCAAGGAAAATATTATCTGCTGCATTTAAATTGGTAGCCAGGGCAAGGTCCTGATAAATTGTTTCAATACCGGCATTTCTGGCATCCATCGGTGAAGAGAAAGCCACTTTTTCGCCATCCACACAGATCTGTCCTTCATCAGGCAGATAAACCCCAGAAATGATCTGAACCAGCGTGGATTTCCCGGCTCCGTTATCTCCGACCAATCCGACTACCTCACCATTATGGATCTTGAAATCTACATTATTGACGGCGGTCAGACCGCCAAATCGCTTTGTGATTCCTGTACATTCAAGGATAGGATTGCCTAAATTCGTTTGTAGTGTTTGTTGAGTCCTGATCATCATTTCACTCCTTGCCTTTTGATCTGGTCAATCAGGACCGCAAAAATGATGATGACCCCAACGGCGACATATTGATAAAACGGATCGATCCCGAGGATAATCAACCCATTTTGAATGAATGCAATGATCAAGGTGCCTGCCAGTGTTCCTATAATGGTTCCTTCTCCACCATTCAGAGAAGCCCCTCCAACCACTACTGCGGCAACCGAATTAAGATTCAGGGCATCCCCTGCTGCAGCCACACCACCAGAATAGCGCATCACATACAAGAAACCTGCTACGCTCGCCATTACAGCAGACAATATATAAACCTGTGTAAGTATCTTATCTACAGGAATACCGGCTCGTAGAGCTGCCATCTTATTACCACCCACTGCATAAACATGCTGCCCAAAACGAGTTTTTGATAACACTAGGTGAAAGATAACTAAGATGATCAGGAAATATACGACCAGATATGGTAAAAACGTGGACATCTGCCGCAATTCCAACCCCGAGATCCCTTCGGGAACTTTAAACAGGTTTGTCCCTGTGTCAGGATGAAAATAAAATACGTACCCATTCCCAAATTGCCCGATACCCGGGTGGTTCACGCTCACAGGTGGACCACCTGATAAGATATATCCCAAACCACGTGCAATTCCATACATTCCCAACGTGGCAATGAAAGGGGGTACTTTTAATTTGGAAATAACAATACCATTGATCCATCCAGCCAGCAGACCAATGATCAAAGACATAAGTAGTCCTGCTCCGATGACAAGAAGAAGATTAGCATCAAGGGGAAATTGGCGCATGATCAACGAAGCCGCAACGCTTGCCAAACCCATCACCCAACCCGTAGATAGATCAATACCCCCGGTAATAATTACAAATGATTGTCCGATCGCCAGAACTAATAATAAGGAGTTATTGGCGAGAACAGCTTGAAAATTATCGAGACTGAAAAAACCAGGTGCGCTTGAAAAACCGCCAATCAGGATCACTAGAAATATCCATACCCAGTATTTTCCAAGATACAATAAAGCCTTTGTGTGATCACGCTGTTTTGATATTATTTTCTGTTTTATTTTCATAGTTTTCATGTAAACTAAAATTCTAGGTCCTTCCTGGGCATAGCCCAGGAAGGATTTCGATTTAGTAATCGTAAAGTAATATAGACTAGTTGGATTTGTAGATAGCAGCCTGTGCTTCTGGGGTATCCACATTATCACGGGTGATAACAACGAAAGGTGTATTCACTTTTGCGGGGATACTGTCAGTATTTCCCATAAGGGCATCATAGGCATACTGTACTGCTAATTCACCGATCAAAGCGGGTTGCTGTGCGATAACCATGTCGATAACGTTATTGCGTAGATCGACAATAGCCTGTTCTGGTGCATCAAAGCTAGCAATCTTTACAACTCCCTCGAGTCCAGCACTCTTAATGGCAGCAGCTGCACCCTGGGCACTGAAAAGATTCGCACCGAAAATGGCATCCAATTCAGGTTCTTTTTGGAGCATTGCCTGAGTCTGATTTGTAGCAATGGGGGCACTGCTTTCTGTGTAATCAACACCTGCCAGGGTTACGCCTTCCACTGCGTCAATAGCGGCGATACAACCATCACGGCGAGCGATATCAGAGGGAACATTGGCAGTTGAGGTCAAGATATAGATCTGTCCTTCGCCTCCGATCGATTCGATAAGAGCTTCACAGGCGATCTTTCCACCTTCGAAATTATCAGATGCGATAACCGAGAGTGGGAAGGTAACGGAACCATTTTCATAGTCACCATCACCAATGTACTGGTCAGTAGTAATAACAGGCATACCCGCATCATAAGCTCTTTGCAGAGGGGCAATCATGGCTTGAGGATCATTGGGAACATTGATCAATGCATCAACCTCTTTTGCAATCATGGCATCAACGATCGGGGTTTGTACTGAAGGGTCCCATTTTGAGGGTCCATCGGCAACTAATTCAACGCCCAATTCTTCAGCTTTCGCTCTTGCACCTTTTTCCATTGTGATATAGAAGGCATCACCCTGAATACCGTAAACTAATGCGATGGTTAAAGGTTCAGTGACCTCTGCTTCGGTCACGGATTCTTCTGCCGCAGGAGCTTCCACATCCTCAGCTGCTGTCCCACAAGCTGATAGTAACACAGCGACCAGGATAACAACAGACATTAAACGTAATTGTTTTTTCATCGATTCTCCTATAAATTTTTTTATATTTTGTGAGGGACGATCTTTTTTGCTAGTAAGTGTCTTATTTTTCTCCTTTCATCAATTTTGTATCAAAAAACCAATAATTGTTTTTAATAATCTCTACAAAATCGTTAACTTTTCGTTTGTTAAAGTATTTGTCTACAGATCTCTCTTTCTTTGAAAATTGAAGTGTAGAATTAGTATTGTTAAACGACATCAAATATGATGAACTTATTATCTTATTATGATATGATTATATGTATCAACAAAACATTTGTCAATAGAACATAGGAGGCATTATGAAAGATGAAATAGATTTTACAAGTTCAACACCCTATTATGTTCAACTTATGGAAATTATTAAATCTCAAATTTCTGAAGGTGCCTGGAGGAATGAAGAACATCTCCCTAGCCATTCGGAACTCTGTGAGAAATATGGCATCAGCAAAACTGTTGTTCGCCAAGCTTTAAAGGAGCTAGAAATTGAAGGGTTAATAATTCAAAGAAGGGGGAGATTGGCCACCATAGTTGATAAGAAGATCAGTGGAGATATTCTGCAACAGCTTTCCGGAACTTACCAGAATATGACGCGCCTGGGCTATTTTCCTACCACAACCGTTCTTTTAAACCATGTCATTCCAGGTTCTGATTCAGTCACCAGGAAATTGGAAATCGATCCGGAAAGCCCGGTCATTGAAATTGAGCGTCTTCGATATTTACATGATGAACCCTTTGAGTTCTTACGTTCCTATATCCCTTACGACCTGTGCCCCAAGATCATTGAACTGGACCTGACAGGTAAATCGTTATTGGAGGAAATCGAAAAAGAATATGGCTATGTAATTGCCTACAGTAAACGCTCTATCGAGGCAGTATCCGCCAGACCCATTGAATGCAAGCTTTTAAATGTCGCTTCAGGAGCTCCTCTTTTGTTATTCAATTCCGTTTCATACATCAAAAGTGGGAGGGCTATAGGAACCACAACCTCATTATTCAGGGGTGACAGAGCACGTTTTGATGTAGAAATCATGGATGTGAAAGAGAACGGTTCCATTAAGTAGATATTTTGCCTGAAAGAAAGAAAGATATATTTCTTTATATAAGAAGAAACAATCCAAAACGAGACGTTGAATTCCACTTTTGTTGAATTAATTCATTCTTTTTTACCTCGTTCGCACAAAATAAGAATATTCCTTTACTAAACGTGTTCAACAAACAGCAAATCTCCTGTACAATAAAAATATATACCAAGGAGGTACATCATGGGTGATAAAGACGAGAAAGAAAAAAAAGATCCGTTGGAAGAAATGTTGCCGGAGGATAAAAAGATAACCAAAGACAAGAAAAAAGACAAAAAAGATAAGAAAGATAAAAAGGGGAAAAAAGATAAGAAAGATAAGAAGGGCAAGAAAGACAAAAAAGATAAAAAGGACAAGAAGAAAAAGAAAGATAAAAAGAAATAATTTCTGAAATAAGAATTAAAGAACCCGTTCGGTATTCAATAAGGTCAGGATAGGGTCCTGAAACCTATCTTTCATCGCGCCCCGGCTGGCAAAATCACACCTGGCTGCATAGCCACATGCTCTGATAGGGTTGTAAGGTTATTTCTAGTAGATCATCATTCATTGCAACCAGATGATCGCTCAATAAATCTTTTAAAACCCTATTCTTACACAACCATTGGGAAGCCGGTATTTTCACCTCGACAATTTTATCCGTTACGTTGGTAATACACACAATCTGTTCAGCATGGCGCTCATCTTCACGATAGAGCGCGAACACCCGTTCATCCAGTAAAAGTACCTCCTGCTCTGCAAAGGGAGCAAAGGCAGCATGCATCCGACGTTGTGCAAGTAAAGCCAGGTAACGATGGAAAATGACCGTTTCACGGCTGGTGGGGTCTGCCAGTTTAGCAAGCAGTTGCGAGTAGTTAAATTTTGCGCGATTGATCGAGCGGGGATGTTGTCCATCCTCATCGCACATCAGACAATTATGCGAGCCAAAAAGACTGTGCACGTAGATACCGGGTACACCCGCCAGCACCAGCATGATCGCCTGACTGGCAATAAAACGTTCGATATCCAGCTCTGCTTGCGGTTGCTGGGGATCATTAAGAAAATCATACAGGGTGATATTCAGTTCATAGACCTTTTCATTGCCATCCACATCTTTTTTATAAGAAAGTCTTCCACCGTGTGCCTGTGCGGTTTTTATCAAAGCGTTGATCTCATCCTGGTCTAGAATACCCGTAGCGGGGTTCAACCCTATTCCATCATGGGAAGCGATGAAATTGAAGTAGCGGTATGGTTGTGGTAGGGAAGAGACCCAGCGCGAAATCCTGCTTGAATTTCCATCCAGAAAAGTATGCAAGATGAGGGGTCCTAACGAGAATTGATAAACCAACTGAGCTTCATCCGTTTCCACCCGGTTGTGGTCCTTATATTCTCCCAGATAGGAGATATTATCTTCAAATGGCACGTTGCTCTCGGTGATCAACAGCACCTCAGGCGCCACCAGGTCCAGAATGGCTCTCCAGGCTTTTACCAAGGCGTGGGTTTGCGGGCGATGAATACAATCAGTACCGATCTCCTTCCACAGGAACGGGACAGCATCGATGCGAATGATACGGGCGCCCTTTTTCACATAGGTGAGCATGACATCCGTGATTTCTAGGAATACGTCTGGGGAAGCATAGTTCAAATCAACCTGATCATCCGAAAAGGTCGTCCACACCAGTTTCTGCCCTTCGCCGGTTTGAAAAGCGGTCAGCAACGGTAGCGCGCGCGGTCGCACTACCTGGCTCAGATCGGTTCGTGGAGCCACGCTAATGAAATAGTTGCAGTAGGGTTGTTCGCCCGCTAGAAAGCCTTTGAACCAGCTGCTTTCTTTCGAAGCATGATTGAAAACCCCATCCACCATCAGGCGAAAATCACCTGAAATAGCCTGGATATCCGCCCAATCCCCCAGAGCAGGATCAACATGATAATAATCGATGACCGAAAAACCATCATCGGATGAGTAGGGAAAAAAGGGCAGGATATGGATGGTGTTAAAAGCCAAACCCAAGAATTGCTGGCAGAAAGCGTGCAACGTCTCCAGTGGTTTTTGCCCCGGTTCAGAAAATTGGTCCCCATAGGTGATTAGAACCACATCTTCCTGGTTGAGGGAATATCTAGCCTTCCCACAATGGATATCATCCCTGTACTGCGCTGTTTTACTCTCTATCTGCTTTAAAAGTTCCCGGCTGGCTTCTTCTCCATAGATATTTTTCAGATGGTCAGATAATCGGCTTAAACTCACAATAATTTCCAATCACGCATTTATTTTTCACGATGCAACGCAAATAACCCCATCATTTTATCAAGTTTTGGTTCGATCGCCTCATACGAAAAGTGTTCTTTTGCGATAGAAAAATTTAGATCTCCCATCTTTTCCCGGCGCTGAGTGTCATTCAGTACTGCAATTACCTGTTCAACAACTTCAGCATTTACGGAACCACTCATTTCGATCAAGTCCAATCCCAAAGGCTGAATATCCCTTTCATAAACCGGGTAGCGGTTGATCACGACCGGCTTGCGAAAGTAAAGTGCTTCAAGCAGTGCATTTCCAAAACCCTCCATAGAACTGGGATAGGTTACCAGATCAGCGCAGCGATATGCATCCCACAGGGTTAGGGAGGCATCTCTTCCGGCAGGAGCAAGAAGTTGGTCTGCCAAAATCAATGCGATATCCAGTTCTTTCGCTTTTTGGAGAAGCATGGCTAGATATTCCCCGCCCTCATCCCCTGAAGGATGGCTGATGACAAGTTTCGTATCTCTTCCACCCAATGCTGCCCTTTTTGCCGGCTGGCGCAATGCTGCCACCAGATCAATTGCCAGTTCAATACCCTTGCGTGGGATGATGCGCGTTGGCTGCAGCACCATGATCTCACCCGGCTGGATGCCCAGCTCACGACGAAGATCACTGGTAGAGATGGATGGCACACTTACCGGATGGGTAAAATCAAAGACGTTGGGAATGATCTCCGCACGGACGCCCTTTTTTTTCTGTAATTGCTCCTGCGCGAGGGAATTAATGACCACATGGTGCATGGAGGGAAGGTCAGGGGGAAAATACCGGTCCAGCAAATCCGGAATGCAGTTCTGTGAAAAACGCTCGCGCTCCCAGTAGAAATCGTGATGATGCGCCACGGTCGGGATATTTCCCTCCCGGATAAGGTTTGAAAGAGCAATTCCCAGGGGGATATTCATGGGGATGGTGAGAATGTTTTCCGGGATGATCACATCGATACGATTCTCAGAAAGAAAAAACCCGATCTGAGCAGAAAGTCTCTGAACCAATTGTTGGATCAGGTCATTCAACTGCGCATCTCTTTCAACCTGTCCAAAAGCAAGCTGCTGAACCTGCTCGACAAGCGGGTGTGTGAAATGCATTTCAGGAATGAGCAACGCATTGGGTTGATCCCCAAGCTCACCCGCGCAATAATACAGCTCATGTCCCAATTCCACAAGGATGGATGCCCATTTTCGTATCTCAAGCGAAACGCCGTCCAAGCCGTGTATGCGGGTGGATAAAAAAGCAATTTTCATGATCGCAGCTATCCCTTGACGCCCCCGGCGATCAAGCCTTTTTCTAAATATTTCTGCATTGCCAGATAGAGGATCATGATCGGGATAGTCATGATCGTTGAGGCAGCCATGACCACATTGGGGCGTGGACTGGGATCATTGAAAATGGTATTGATCGCGATCGGAATGGTGAATTAATCGCGGCTGTTGAGAAAAATAAAAGCATACAAGAATTCATTCCACGCGATCATGAAGGAGTAAATAAAAACGGATACGATGGCAGGCAGTGAAAGCGGCAGCGTGATCTTGGTGAGAACCTGACTGTGGGAACAGCCATCGATCAAGCCCGCCTGCTCAATCTCATTGGGGATGGCCTTGAAGTAATTGGGCAACATATACAGAGCCACCGGAAGCGTCTGCGCCAGATAGGTGACGATCAGCACCCCCAGATTATCCTGCACTTCAAAACCCAATACTCCGCCCAGCTGGG
>DMDF01000175.1 GCA_003446605.1 Anaerolineaceae bacterium | reverse complement strand
GCATGCTGCGGATGCCGTTATCCAGTGTCAGCATCCAGAAATAATGTTCCCGCTCAGAGGGAATTTGTTGTTTATATATCTCAATATTCTCCGGGATTTGCTCGTACTGTTCCAGCACTGCGCGCATCATGGCAGCAAAGCCCTCAAATTTAGCCAGCAGTTCTTCATCCGGCAGTTGGGCGGAGAAAAAGACTTGCACCAGTGGAGCGCTGTGCGGGGAACCCATGAGGGGTGGGGCGGAGAGCCAGTGCAGCAGTTCTTCCTTTCCGCTGTCGCTGATGTGGTAGACCTTGCGATCCGGGCGGTCCTGCTGTGCCACTTTTTCCATCTCCACCCAACCCTTTTTAGTAAGGGCGTTCAGGGTGCGGTAGATCTGGCTCTGATCCGCCGACCAGAAATGCTGTACGGAGGTATCAAATACCTTCTTAAGGTCGTATCCCGTGAAAGGACGGTAGTTGAGAAATCCCAGAATGGCATGTTCGAGTGACATAGTAGATAACTCCTATATATGTATTATCATATATAGTATACATCCAATAATAATTTATGCAAGGGGAAAATACAAGGACAGTTATGTTAAAGATTTGTAAAGGATGAAAGATCTACTGGCTTGCATTGGCGTATGCTCTTGACGGGCAGGGGAATTCTTATTAAAATAACATAATGAATGAATAATATTATATTCATTCATTATGTAAAAACAAATAAAAGAGCAAAGAGAGGTTCACCATGAAAAAAGTGATCGCGTTCATCGGCAGCCCGCGCAAGCACTCCACTTATCAGGCGTTGCAGGAATTCGAGCAGCAGCTCAAGAACAGCCTGGATATCGATTTTGAGTACGTCTTTCTAAAGGATTACCGGCTGGATCGTTGCCATGGTTGCCTCCGTTGTTTTGACGAAGGGGAGGAGAAGTGCCCGCTGCAGGATGATCGTGATCTGCTGGTCGCTAAGATGGATGCCGCACACGGGGTGATCTTTGCCACCCCTAATTATTCCTTCCATGTCTCTGCTTTAATGAAGACCTACATCGACCGGCTGGCTTTCATCTTCCACCGCCCGCGTTTTTTTGGCAAAGTCTGCACCGCCCTCGTAATGCAAGGGATTTATGGCGGCAATACCACCCGTACATATCTGGAAAAGATCGGAGCGAACTGGGGCTTCCGACCGGTCAAAGGCTGCGTGCTGACTGCGCTGGAACCACGTACTGAAAAAGCGCAAAAAAAGATCTCAAACCAAATCAGCAAAGCAGCAACCCGCTTTGCTAAAGCGCTGAATCGCGACCAGTTGACCAACCCTTCCTTCTACCGCTTGATGATGTTTCGTTTTCAAAGGACCGGCATGAAAGGTCTGCAGGATGACCACTACAAGGATTACCGCTATTTCAAGGAGCAGGGCTGGTTTGAATCCGATTATTTTTACCCCGTATCGCTGAGTGTGTTTAAAAAGGTCGCCGGCAGTCTGTTTGACCGGTTGGGGCGGCGCTTGTTCCAGCAATGAATTTCCGTCGTTGGTATACTAAAGGAATGGCACCACGAAGAAAATTAGAGGATGCGAAAACAGAGCTGTTGCGCTGTGCCAGGCAATTGTTCAGTGCCCGTGGGTTCAAAGACACCAACGTGTCCGATATCACTGAGCTGGCAGGGGTGGCGGTTGGCACATTCTATAACTACTTTCCTTCTAAGGAAAGCATTTTCCTGCATATCTTTATGCAGGAAAATGAACAATTGAAAGAGAGTATCCTGAGCGCGGTGGATGTGGAGGGTGAGCCAGCGGTTGTCATCCGGGAATTGATGGCGCGCAACCTGCAAGGGATGCAGTCCAACCCCATCCTCAAGGAATGGTACAACCGCGCCGTTTTCAACAAGATCGAGCGCGCTTACCGGGAGGAGAACGGCAGCGCTGGGCTGGATTTCATGTCCGGCACCTTCAGTGATCTGATCCGCCAGTGGCAGGTGCAGGGTAAATTGCGCCAGGACCTGGATGCCGGCATGATCATGGCGTTTTTCGTGGCGCTCATCAATATCGACTTGCACAAAGAAGAGATCGGGATGGAGTATTTTCCGCAGATCATGGATCATCTGGCGGAGTTCATCCTGGCAGGCATCAGCCCGCAGCAACGCTCATAATAAGGGCTGGTTGTTGAACCTGGGTTGGGTAGATAGGCGAATTACGACTGGTCTGCTTGTTCCGCGACCCACTCTTTGATACGCTTTTCGATTTGATCGCGGATGGCGCGAAACTTTGCCAGTTTCTCTTCGTCGGTTCCCTCAAACGCTGCCGGATCTTCGAATGACCAGTGCAGGCGCTGGTTCACTCCCAGCCAGTTAGTGGGGCAATTCTTTTCAGCTTGGTCACAAACCGTGATCAAGTAATGGAAAAATGTTTTTCCAAGATAAACTTCAATACCTTTTGAAGTTTGTCCTGAGATATCGATCCCGATCTCCTGCATCACCTGGATGGTCAGGGGATGGATTGCTCGTGGTTCCAGTCCGGCGCTGAACGCTTCAAACTGCTCCCCACCGTATTTACGTAAGAAAGCTTCCGCCATTTGGCTGCGGGCGGAATTTCCGGTGCATAAGAATAAAACGCGAGTAGGCATGCAATTCTCCTGTAGGTATAAAATGCCCGTTCACGATAACTTGTTTTGATTAACAGCCAATTAACGCGCATTTATGGTGTTGTAAAACCGGGAGGGATAAAAAAACACTAATGATAGTGTTGCAGTGGGCGCGGAGAGACTCGAACTCACGACCTCACGGATGTGAACCGTGCACTCTAACCAGCTGAGCTACGCGCCCTTTTGTGCCCTAGATTATAGCAAAGCTTTCTCGCTTTGGGTAGAGAATTTATTATTTTTGACCAATCGTGACACAAGTTATCAATAATAGACTTATAAAAAAGGAAATGTGGAAAAAATTGACAAAACCTGACATCTTTCAGTTAAATTTAGTTCGTTCCAGAGAACAAGGGGAGGATTGTGATTGTACAGGGAACATTGGCTTCATTCTATTCTTGGAAAGATATAATGGAATAAGCTTGAAATTTATGAATGGTCATTAAAAGGATACGACCGATCATTTCTGGATTCCAATTCCCAAAATATCAATTTAATAAAGATAAAAACTTGTTTATTCTTTCAAAGGAATCTCTTTTAATCAATTCTCTTTCATCTCCTGCTGTTTCCTCAAAATCTGCAATCATATTTGGTCCAACATCATTAATACTTGAAAAAGCTTCATGAATAACCCCAAGCGACTCTTGAACAATTCTAATTTTTAGCAATCCTTTAAATTGATTTGCAAGTTGATCAATTTGATCATCAAATTGTTGTAAACAAAAATAAATATCCCATGCATCTTTCTCTTTAAAACGATTTTTTAATGCAATCCCCTTTAATATAATAAATGCAGGCAAAGAAATGATATTGAAAATAATATGGTCTATTGCTCCATTCGGTAATTTTCCGTCAACTTTTATCTTTTGAGTATTCGAAAAAGCAAAATCCCCTCCGTGTACCTTTCTGGGTCTTATATCCTGGACAATTTGTGTTCTCCTATTTTTCCCTGTTCCTAGATATTCACCTGCTAAGAAATCCACCTGTACTTTAATGTCATTTCTGTTATTAATACTTACATTTCTGTAAAAAATAAAGGGCTGTTCTTTCGATTGAGAATACCCTCGTTTTTCTAAAAGTTTTCTGATGGTTGCATATCTTGAACTGTCAATTTCGTTATGGTTCACCAAAATATCCACATCGGTACTCCCCACATGCGGGATTTCTGAATCTGGAAATAACAATTCCGGCACCCATCCACCTATTAGAATGAGATCATCTGAATAATCACCTAAAATATGCATCACCTCTAGTAGCACACTTTTAGCCGCAGTTACTTCATCACGACCATAATCTTTTTTACTTGTTACCATTTTTTCTTAATCCCCTGCTCTAATATTTCTACCGCTGCTTCTTCCCCTCTGGCTTTATCATGGATCAAATCCAGGTAAGTCTGAATTTGTGAAACTACAAATAATCCATCGAACTGTTGGCGACCATATAGGACCCCTTCATCATAAGGAATTAAAAAATGAAGATTTGCCCCACTTTCCACCTGTTTAATCTCCAGATCAACTTCCAATGCGTTGACAATTTCAATTGAATCAATATAGAGTTTTGTTGTTTTATATCTCACCATGGGAGCGTAGCGTGCAGCAGCAGATTGCCCGGTAAAAGCGTAAGGAATATTCCTTTTATTGAGAAAATCCCCTAATCTATTTTCTATTTCTCTTACTGAAGACATTGTGTAAAAATTAAGTTTTTTGCTTTTTTCAATATGGTAATTATTACTCCATTCATCTAACAAATCAAAAGGTTTTATGAGGGAGAATCCACCATATTCCGATTCCAACCATTCCTCATTGAGCAATACATTTTTAACCTTTGCCACCAGACCAATACTGACATTGGTTTCCTCAGCTAGTTCTTCAGTTAACCAACTCTTTTTGCCCTTGTCCAACAGGACTCTCAATATTCGTTCGGATTTTGGGGAATATAATTTTCTCAGTTCCCGTTTCTCTGCCAGGGGATTTCGTTCCACATTTTTTTTAATAAATAACGGATCGTCATTGATATACACATTTCCAACCAGGTCAAGAAAACCGATGCCTGCATTGAGGCACAAATTTGCAGAGGTATTGGATATAAATGGTGCGGCGATCATATAGTAGGCATTCGGAAAGGCTTCTTTATATCTGAGTATTTGATTAATTGCATCTCGAATAAAGCGAGGCTCTCCCTGAGATTTCACTTCCAGGACTATTCTTTTTTCTTCGTTTTTATATGCATATTTAATTACAATATCAGGAATATAGCCATTTCCAATATTGTAATTTTGGTAGCAGCCAGTCAATATAATGAAAGGGATTTCAAGAAAAATATCTTCAATTATTTTTAAAATCTGTTCTTTATAGTTCATAATTTTCACTCAATATGTTATTTTCACCAATCGGTGAAAATTATGTTATCAGTGAAAATTCATTTTGTCAATACTATGAAAATGTTTCCAAACAAAAATATTGAAGTAGAAGGGTGCTTTCCCAACGCACCTCTTTTCAATGCCTTCCCGAAAAATCACAGCGGTTAGGTACTTTTCCAAACCAATTTTTTCTATGTTCTGAGGGAATACAGCGACCGAAGCCGTACAATGGTGGGTCAGCGACCCACCATTTTTCAAACCACCTTTTCTACTAGATTTGGGGAATAACCAATAACCAAATCTCTACGTTATCCTGAGGGAACAAAGCGACCGAAGGATCTGTTCATTACGATGTTGATATTCGTATATGTCGCAAAGCCCGGAGCTGGATTTTTTATAGGATCTGAAACATACCGCACTGGCTGGTTTCATCTCGTGGTTATCAGATGCTTCGCTGCGCTCAGACCTGCTATAGAAAGTCAAGGGTGGGTCGCTGACCTACCAAAAAACTTCTCTCCCTCCCCTCTCATTCTCTTTAGGAATAATAATTCTCCATAGGACTATTTGTGGTTCCACATGATTGTAGGTGCTAATTGTGTCGTGTAGAGATTATTGTGGAGCAGCGTACTCCTAAGCCCTTGGTCAAGCGTTCAAATCTCACCCTCGCCATCCCTTGTTTTAATTAGGAGAGCGGGTTAGTCCAGTGGCAGCTATTTCAACTATCCACAGGAAAATTGAAACCCAAATCGAAAATAAATTCAGGAAAGATCATTTTCTTACGGACTCCAACACATTGGCTAATCAATATGCGATATAAAAAGAGGCATGTTCATTATTCAATTGAACATGCCTTCAATTTTTTTTCTACCTGCTAAGAAGCTGCTTTTTTATTCCGTGGTTGATGGCGGCTGCCAATCAATTTCCCAGGTTCCGGGCAATGAAAAGCGGGCAGATGTAAAACTACAGGTGACCTGACCATACGGGAGCCCGTTGGAATAATATTGTTCATCAATTAGCGTACCATCACTGGATATATTACCCTCACCCCAATCGGGGACAGCATCTCCCTGTCCTTTACAATCAATGAATCCATTGATTGTAGGTTTGTTGGGGCTCCATTCGATTGCATATCCCTTCTCCGGTGTGCCCTGAGCCAATTCAACGGGTTCTTGAATGACACGTACGGATTGAAAAGTCATTTTATACCCTTCAAATTCCACTTCCTGGTTTATGTCCCAGCTTTGTCCAACTTGCGGGTTAGTACCGGCATCGAAGGAAAAGAGAGGCATGCTTTCAAGGTCTACCGAAGAAACCCATAGGCTTTCAACATGCAATGTTAATGGGGCAGCAAAATCCTTTGTGGAAACTTTGATGGCGAATTCATTGTTATGAACAATTTCATCTGCCTGTTCCAGTGGAACGACTTTGCCTTCTGCATCCCGGGCATTTAAAGCTTCCCAGTTAAGCCCAACTTCCACCCATTTTTCATCAGAATATTCCGTATGACCAAATAAGATATAACCATCTTCTAAAACTACAGTTTGGTCAATGAATAATTGAATCCCTGCGCTGCTGGATTCAGCCGGATTATCGTTGGTGGATTCGACCGGATTTTCCACAATAGGCAACAACTGTAGGTCGGGCGGTTGGGTAGTGCTCAGAGAAAAATCCACCTTCCATTCCTTGGGGTCGCTACACAGGGAAATATCTGGATCATTAGGGTCGACGCCCGTATATAACGTAACTTTTGTAACGCCTTCCGGCAGCGGGAAAAACTGGATGCGTGCCTGAATGTTTCCAGCCGCATTGCTCTGCCCTCCTCCGGTCGGGAGCATGGTTTTGCCATCCGGTAACAGCAGGCGAGTGTTGCTATACGAGCAGTATTGACCTTCATTAGGAAGGTTGTCAATCTGGTATGAGACGACTGTCTGATTGACATCAGCCACCGCCTGATTGATGGTCAAGGTTGCGCCATCTTGTTCAAAGGTCACCGGTTCGCTCAAATACAGCGTGCTTTCATCATTTTGCACCTGACCGATGCCCGGCAGAAAATCAAATAAGCCGCGCAGGCTAGCCCACACCTGCTGCGGTGAGACGATCAGTAGGATCGCTACCAGTGCGATTACGACCGTCGCAGAGATCCAGTTTGGTGTTCGCTTCGTTGCGGGGATCGGGTAGGGTGTATTCTTTATTTCATTCAATAGCTTATCCGAGAATTCCGGGGAGGGTTCAATGAAACGGACAGCTTCGTTGATTTTATTTTCGAGAGACTTAGTCATGATCATTCTCCAATTGTTTCTTTAACCGATTGAGCAACCGGGAAACGGATTTCCGGGCGGTATCCTCTTTGCAATGCAGGATTTGACCGATCTCGCGATAACTCAATTCAGCCATGAATCGCAAGCGAATCAAGGTCTGTTCCTTTTCACTAAGACCGCTCAGCAGAGAGAATAGCTGTTCGATCTCATTCTTTTGAACAGCCTGCGCGAGCAGCTCCGCTGAGTTGGAAGGGATTTCCAGTTTCTCGATTACAATTTCGCGCGCAGCCTTGCGCGAATCTTTGCGATAATAGTCGACCAGCCGGGCATGCGCGATGGAAAACAGCCAGGCTGAAAAAGCGCCACGGCTGCGATAACGGGGCAGGTCTTTATAAACTTGCAGGAAGACTTGTGAGGTTAAGTCTTCAGCATCTTTGATATTGCCCAGGCGGAAGTAAAAATATCGGTACACTGGTTTGAGCCATTTTAAATACAGGTTTTCAAACCGAGCCGGATTTTGCTGGGCTGCGATGACCAATTCCGTATCTTCATCCGTCTGTTGGCTTTGGTCTCTTTCTACTGAAATGGTTTGATTCATATGTTTTTCCTTCAGTTTGTTGTTGAAAATGCATCTTCACATGTTAATAACCGATTGAGGTTCCAAAAGCGGACAAATTAACTGAACCTCGAATGTTCTATTGGCTTCTCTGCTTGTTCTTAACTGAGGCGTTTTGGAACGTTGGGGAGCTAAGTAAATTTTCTCCATTAACTTAAAAATATTTTATTAGATAAGTGATTAGAATATTTTATTAGCGCTATCTGGAACAAAGGGTTCTTTAAGCTTGAAAACCGCATTACATGGAAAAAGGCGAAAGAACAAGAAAAAACCACAAGTATTATTCGTTTATAGAGTCAATCTTAAATCACATGACTCATAAGCCCTTGGTCGTGATGATAAACAGCAAAAATTCTCACGTTTATAGAAGTCATGCTGAGGGAGTGCAGCGACCGAAGCATCTGTTATAAGCGCCTGGCTCAATGCAGGCAGGTCGCAAAGCTAATTGTCCCATACTCTCTGTATGAAGTAAGCCGAACGAATTGCCTCAAATAAAAA
>DMDF01000081.1 GCA_003446605.1 Anaerolineaceae bacterium | reverse complement strand
ATCACCTTCGCCATCCAGTTCTTGTTCTTCCTGGGCTTCTACCTGTACTTCTTCCTCAGCGGCGCCGACATAACCCTCACGTCCTGGGCATTCTCCCTGCCCCTGCTGATCCTCCTGATGGCCGGCCTGGGTTTGGGCTTCGGCATCATCATCTCCTCCCTCACCACCAAGTACCGTGACCTGACCTACCTGGTCAGCTTCGGCGTCTCCCTGTGGATGTACGCCACCCCGGTCATCATCCCCGTCTCCAGCTTCCCCGAGCGCTGGCGCTGGGTGGCGGACGTCAACCCCGTCACCCCGATCATCGAGACCTTCCGGGCGGGCTTCCTCGGTGCCGGTGACGCCTCCTGGGCGCGGTTGGCATACAGTGGGGTCTTTATGGTTGTGGTGGTTTTCCTTGGGGTGGTGATTTTCAATCGGGTGGAGAAGACGTTTATAGATACCGTATAAATTCGACGGGGGTTGAATTCCAATGAATTCAGCACTCGCATGGCAGCTTGCTCGAAGAGCACTCTTTGAGTGTGGCTGCTCATGCTCGGACGGAAGACGGGAGACGGGGAAATTAATCAGTCTCCGGTCCTCGGTCTTCTTTTCGAGCTACGAGCTACAGGCTAATACGCTTTCAGCCCAAGGAGCGAAGCGACGAAGTCCTGGAACGAAGTGGAACCCCATAAAAGGGGCAGTAACGAAGTGAAGGGGATGAGCCTTTCAGCTAATATCCTATCAGCTATAATAATCGATTATGACTAATTCTGTAATCTCTGTTGAAATTTTAACTATGATTTGTTTAAACTAATTCTGGCAACTTATGATGAATATGAAGAACGCAATTTACAAACATACAAGAAATATTCAAGCGGATTTTTATGCTTGGTGGAATTTCCAAAAAGCAAAAAAGCAAGGGAAAAATTTGGATGATATTTATAAACCATTTTTTATTACAGCCATACCTGGATCGCTTCACATTATTGATTTATGCTTGCGTTTTATACCAGCCTCTCAAAGCGTTGTTCTTGTTTCAAATGGGATAAGTGATTGGGAATATCAGTGGGCGTTAGATCATTTGGCTGTTGATAGTAATATTCGTTTCAAAAGGATGTTAAGACATGCAGATGTGATAGATTTCTTATTTAATAATTTGGATAAGCCTTTTGGAATTATTGATTACGATTGCTTTGTCATGAAACCCTTAATTTTTGAAAAGATATCTGCTGTTAAACCAGGTTATCTGGCAAACGCATTCTTTAATTATGAAAACCCTGTTATTGGTCTAGAAATCCCAGAAACATTTTTGCTGTTCTTTAATACCCCACTGATGAAAGTAGTTCAGGAGAAGTATCATATTAACAGTCAACGAAAGAAATTAAAACAGCTTTCTAGACCCATCAAGAAAGAGCTCTTGAAAATTGGGATTAATGAAGAAAATTATCCTGAGTTGCATAAAAACTTTTTTGACACACTCCGTTTGTGGTTTTGTTTAGGAATAGCGGATGGATATGCAATTAATTATATTGACAAACTTACTAATTTTTTTGAACCGTCTGGAGTAATCAACCATGTGGGAGGATCATCTTATAATAACAAATCTAACAATATTTGGGATATGAGAGGAACATATTTCTGGAGACGAGCTTTGGAATCATGTGGTCAAAAAGACATACAAGAATATTATTGGAAAAAATTTGGTGAATTAAAATCTCACAATGTCCTAGAAATGAACCCACAGCTAGCAAGCCAATTTAGTGAAGAATTCTTAGATTTTACAAATAAAATTGTAACTTATTACGATTAGAAAATAATCATTATTCTTCTGTCTGAATACGTAATGAGAAATCATGAAGATAATGTGTTTATATTTTGCATTGGTCCTAGTTAATTAGTATCTTAGATTCAAGTATTAATAAAATGATTAAAATTAAAGAAAAAATTATTGAAAGACTTTCTCCTAAAAGAATTCGACAAATACGGAACATTAGAGATGATTTATTGTCAATTTTTTTTCCTTTTAGTTTGACACGGCTAGCACAAATTCATAGAACAGATAAATGGGGGCGCCACTACTATACACCACATTATTACAATCATTTCAGAAGATTAAAATTTAAAAGGATAAAGTTACTGGAAATTGGTGTTGGTGGGTATGATTATGCTTATAAAGGAGGAAGATCTTTAAGAATGTGGAAACGGTTCTTCCCTTTTGGAAGAATTTATTCAATAGATATTTTTGATAAGAAAAGTTTGCAAGAAAACAGAATAAAAATTTTTCAGGGTAGTCAAATCGATCGAGAATTCTTAAAGAGAATCATGCTTGATATCGGCAAAGTTGACATTATTGTTGATGATGGCAGCCATAAAAATGATCATGTGATTACAACCTTTGAAACCTTGTACCCTTATTTGAAAGAAGAGGGAATATATGCAATTGAAGATGTTGAAACATCGTATCTGGATAAATTTGGTGGCGATAGCGAAGATTTATCAAATCCGAGAACAACAATGAATTATTTTAAGGCTGTGCCAGATACAATCAATTATTTAGAATATGATCATTCTAAAACACAAATGCCCAAACATGCAGGTTATGTAAACTCTATCCATTTTTATCATAATTTGATTATCATTATAAAGAAATCAAATAATGAAAAATCCTCAAATTACAGATGATTTTGATTTATTAAACTACGATAATCAAAAATCATAACAATTATATGAGCAAAGTAATTAGCATAGAAAATCTAACCAAACGATATGATCTGGGCGTCATCGGCACCGGGACGCTCTCGCGCGACCTCAACCGCTGGTGGGCACGCCTGCGCGGCAAACCCGACCCCTACACCCGCATTGGGCAGCAGGATCACTTCGAACGGATCGGCGAATCCATCCTGGCGCTGGATGATGTCTCTTTCAAAGTAGAGCAGGGGGAAGCGCTGGGCATCATCGGCAAGAACGGCGCAGGCAAAAGCACCCTGCTCAAGATTCTTTCACGGGTGACAGCACCCACCAGCGGCGTGGTGAAGGTCAAGGGGCGGATCGGCAGCCTGCTGGAGGTGGGCACCGGCTTCCACCCCGAGCTGACCGGCAGGGAGAATGTGTACCTGAACGGTGCCATCCTGGGCATGCGCAAGGAGGAGGTGGACCGTAAGTTTGATGAGATTGTGGATTTCTCCGGGGTGGAAAAGTTCATCGACACCCCCGTCAAACGCTATTCTTCAGGGATGTATGTGCGCCTGGCTTTTGCCGTGGCTGCCCACCTGGACCCGGAGATTTTGGTGGTGGACGAGGTCTTGGCGGTGGGCGATGCCGAGTTTCAGAAGAAGTGCCTGGGCAAGATGGGTGATGTGGCTGGTGAAGGTCGAACTGTATTATTTGTAAGCCATAACATGAATTCTATCAATACACTTTGTGAGAAAGCATTCTGGATTGAAAATGGCAGCATAAAAACACGGGGTGAAACTTCAGAAGTTATATCACAATATTTAGATAGTGGACATTCAGAATCAAAAAATGGTTTTGTAGATTTAGAAAAATGGAACAACCGATATGGTGATGGTCAAGCAAAAATATTGTCAGCAAAATTATTAAACGAAGAAGGAAAAATCAATAATAAATTTTATCGAACAAAACCATTCAAAGTTGATTTTGTATTCACTTCAAATGAGAACTTGAAATTTGATCTAAGTATGGCAATAAAAAACGCCTTTGGTGCTAATGTATTACATTTATCCGCCTATGATTCACCCAATAAAATTCATATTTCTGAAAAGGGGCAGTTTGATGTTGAAGTATTAATTCCGTCACTGCCATTGTTTAAGGGTGAATATCGCTTAGATATTGGCATACATCATCATAGACGTCAGGTACCAGTTGATGTTGTTAAGAATATTTTAAAGTTCATTGTTGAGGAACCTTTAGACTCCAATAGACCAAATGTGACAAAATCTGAAATGTTTATGGCATGGGCTCCATCCGTATGGGATTGTGTTATTCTTGAGTCTGATAAATAAACATTGATCTTGTTACAATGAAAAACAAAAGATGATTAAAAATCCAACTTCATTAATTTCATACAATAACAAGAACTATTCTCTTGCAGGGTATTCTCGTAATGATTATATATTCAAAAAGATAATTAAAAGTAGATCATTTTATGATATTCGAACTCTTGAGAAAATAAGATTCTTAAATTTATCTGGTACTTATATTGATATTGGTGCGAATATTGGAAATCATGCCATTTATTTTCTGAATGAGTGTACGACTGAAACTGTAATCGCCATAGAAGCAAACATTGATCTAATTCCGATTCTACGCCGTAATATTAAAGAAAATAATTTCCAAAACAAAGATTGTTTTATCTTAAATTATTTAATTTCAACATATGATAAAGCGTACTTTTTTACAGAGGAAGAAAAAAATAATATTGGGATGTCATTTTCCTCCCCTAAAATGATAGAAGGCAGAAATTTTGAAGTTCTAAATGGTATCTCACTTGATAAAGCCATTGGAGGAATATATGATTTTAAAAATATAAAGTTATTGAAAATTGATGTAGAAGGGCAAGAGTTAGATGTATTAAAATCAGGCGAGAAATTAATTCTAAGACATCATCCATTCATTTGTTTAGAAATATTTCCAGAGAACTACGAGCAGGTGAATAATTATTTGGAAAAACAAAGTTATCGCTTTCTTGATAAAAATTATCTAAATTATATTTATGGATATAAGTACAATTTTCAATTTATATATTTAAAATGTAAAAAGAAAATTTTAGAATTTAAAAAAACAATTTCACGAAACATAAAAAAGTTGAAGAAATTTTTACTAATGCATCGTTACAAATAATCATACTATTATTGAATTTATGAATATATTATTTATAATGCGTAGTTGGAAGGCTTCCTCTGAGGTTTGGATGGGTCGAATGATTGAGTCCTTGGGCTCAGATCTAAAGGTTATTGTTGCAAATGACACTAAAGGCGAGAAAACTTGGCGGGGATCAGTGCCCGTCTATTCTAAGGCACACCAACCAAAAGAAATCCGATATTTGTCAAGATTGTTTAAATTATTTGGGTACACCTTCAGGCGAAATCCACCCGATCCAAACAAACTAATTAGAAGATTAATCGATCGTTATTCTATAACGCATATCCTCTGTCAGTACGGTATCGAAGCTGTTAAGGTTATGGACACCTTACAAGATATCAACTTACCTTTGTTTGTGCATTTTCATGGCTTTGATGCAACATTTGATCTTCGCTCACATACTCAACCGGAAAAGAAATCATTTGATGATGATTATCCCAAACGACTGAAGGATTTGAGTCAAATTGCTGTTTTCATTGCAAATTCTAAATTTACGAAAAATGCACTTGTTTCTGCTGGAATAAATCCAGATAGAATTGTTGTCAAATACCTTGGTGTTCCATTACCAGAAAATATTCGTATTCATAAAAAAACGGATGATATTCAAATTTTTCAGTTAGGCAGACTTATCGATTTTAAATCACCTGATAGAACGATTAAAGCCTTTGAATTAGCAAGGATGAAAGGCCTAAATGGGCAGCTGATCATCGCTGGAGATGGTCCCTTACGGACGACCTGTGAATTGCTAAGAGAAAGATCGCCATATAAAGACTCAATTGATTTTTTGGGTTTTGTCAGCTGGCAAGAAGCTCAACAACTATTGTTAAAATCGGATATCTACACTCAGCACAATATTTATGGTGAAATATCCCACCAGTCTGAAGCCTTGGGTGTGAGCGTTTTAGAGGCAATGTCCTATGCCTTACCCGTTGTGGGAACCAGGCATGGTGGTGTGGTTGAAACAGTAGTGGATGGCGAAACAGGGATTTTGAATGACCCTGGTGATGTAGAAGCTCAGGCTAATGCCTTTCTAAGACTTGCGGATGATCCTTTATTGAGGAAAAAAATGGGAAATGCGGGAAGGGAAAGGGTTGCTAAACAATTTAGCCTTGAAAAGGAGGCTAAAGAGCTAAAGAGAATTATGAGCGTTTCTAGCACTAAAGATTAAATATGG
Organism: Anaerolineaceae bacterium; assembly: GCA_003446605.1. Lineage (GTDB taxonomy): Bacteria > Chloroflexota > Anaerolineae > Anaerolineales > Anaerolineaceae > UBA4781. Next base: position 34,577 of record DMDF01000081.1, on the reverse strand, counting down.
AAATTTTTAAAGTTAGTGTCATCATCCCGGTTTATAACGCCGCCAGCTTTGTAACGCAGGCGGTCGAGTCTGCCCTAGCGCAGCCTGAAACGGCTGAGGTGATCCTGATTGAGATTTTTCTTTTCAATGAAAATGTAAATCCATTTTGTGTGAAGTTCGGTTTTTTAAAATGATAATCATTTATAGTTTATTCAATTGATTCAAATATTAATCTTATTATGGCAAAAAAACTGGTTGTAATCATACCAACGTCAGGAAGGCCAGAACTTCTAAGTCGCACATTAGAATCTTTAGATAAGTGCATTAAGCCTGATAATTTCTGTGAGACAATTGTTGTCGAAAATGGAATAAAAGCAGGTACAGATGCAGTTGTTCGATCTTTTCATTCTTCCTCGTTGAATGTTCGCTATTTATACTCATCGAATGCAAATAAGAGTGCCGCCCTGAATTTAGCTATTGATCCCATTATGGAGAGCCTCATTTTTTTTACTGATGACGATGTCAGATTCCATCCTGAAATTTTGATAAAATATTCAGTTTCTGCTGATGGTATAGACAAGGGTATATTTTTTGGTGGTCCTATTGAACCAGATTATGAGCAAGAACCTGATGAGTGGTTAAAAAAATATCTACCAAACTCAGTACTGGGTTTTCGTATCGATAAAAAGACGTCTAAAGTTGAAAGCCCAATATTTTCTGGGTGTAATTGGGCGGCATTTTCGAATGATATTATCAGGGCAGGTGGATTTAGTCCCAATTTTGGACCAGGTTCAAAAACAAACAGTACAGGACAGGAAACAGAAATGCAAAGGAGACTATTGGAGAATGGGGTTAAGGGGTTGTTTATTCCTGAGGCACTTGTTTGGCATTTTGTTCCAAAGGAAAGGTGTTCAGTTGATTGGGCTTTAAAACGAAATTATCGGTATTTTACTGGGCAAGCACAAAAATCACAGCCCTGGAAGCAGCCAATTAAGAGCTTCCTATGGACTATAAAACCATTTTTCACCTTTTTTTATCCAAGCATTTTATTTTCAGCGCTGAGCAAGAATAAGGAAAAAAAGTTTAGAGCAAAATACCAATTGTATGCAGGTTGTGGAAAAATTAAGGGAACTTGGATTGCCTGGAAAAACCATCTAGGTAAAATTATTTTTAATCTAAAACAATAGAATTTTTATATGCGCATTTTGATTGTTTCCCTTTTTGCTGAAGCCAACAATTTTAGCAGCAGCGCCCAAAACACAAGATTTCTTGCCTCAACATTGCTGGACAGAGGTCATGAGATCAGGGTTGTTTGCGGTTCAGAGCATGAGGGCGATGTCTGGCAGGATGGTTATTTGTTGACGCGAATACCGGTAAATTCTCCGGATCACAAGAAAGCCTGGTTAGGCAAATGGAACTCGGATGCTTATATTAAAGAACAAGCGGAACCCTATTTTCAGGAATGGCATCCCGATCTCATTTATGTAGGGGCTTGGAATGGGTTGATTGACTTCCCACTTTTAGGTTCGAAATTGGGTATTCCAATCGTTCAAATGGTGCACGATTATTCTATATTATGTTTACAAATTTGGCTTCAAGATAGTTGGGGACAGCTTTGCAGCGGACCAAAATCGATAGAAAAATGTTCAGCATGCATTCAGAATTCATTAGGTTGGAAAGACCAAATTAAAAATCAAATTCTTTCGCTACCTATTTTTGGAAATATACTGCGGAATATTTTACGTAAAGCTCATCCTTACAATATTCATGTTGATTCCGCGGTCACGAAATCTCTGTCCTTTATGGAGAACTACCGTCAAAAAGTAAATTTTTTCATCGCTCAATCACCAATGGTAAAGCAAAAGCTTTCTGAATACGGCGTGAGTAAAGAAAACATCCGCCTGTTGCCTCAGTTTATTGGTGAAGAAAAACTCACCCAATACTCCCGATCAGCCGGAATTCCGGGTGAGGATCGACCGTTGTATATATTATTCATAGGCAGGTGGACAAAACTAAAAGGTTCCAAACTCTTGCTTGATGCGTATTCTGAATCTCAGCTTGCTTTACCCACCGAATTATGGGTGATAACCAGATCTGTAAAACAAAACCCATTATCCAATATAGACTTAGAAAAATTAGCTGACAATAAAGCAATAAAATTCTTCACCAATCTTTCCGGCGCTGATGTTTCAAGAAAGATTGCCAAAGCAGATTTATGCGTCGTCCCTTCAACAATGATGGAATTGGCGTCTCGTGTTGTGCTTGAAGCGATGGCGCAAAAGGTCCCTGTGATTGCTTCATCAAGTGTTGGCAATAATTATCTCATCAATAATGGGAAGAATGGAAGGGTCTTTCAAACCGGTGATAAGGATGCCCTAAAGTTGTGTTTGGAGGAAATTAGTGGAAATCCGGCGCAGCTTCATGAATGGTCAAGGAATTTACTAGTACCAATTTCTAAAGAAAATTGGGCAGAAAAGATAAACACGATTTTCAATGAAGCACTTACCAATGCTGAACGATTTGTTTAGTAACCTACGATTTTTGTGGAATCAATGGGCACATAATCATCGCTATCATGGTGGATTGAAGGCTATGGCGAAGTGTGCTTTAGGCACCATAAATGTTAATTCTAATCAGCAAATAGCTGTATCTTCCATTAGGCAATCTTCCATTGAAAGCCTGACATTTTCTGTTTTCCCCCAATTGACAGCCATATGGTCTGAGTATTTTGTTAGCGCTACAAAAAATTATGATCTGAAGATCAGAATTGGTGATTGTTCTGGTGGTGACAAACCATTTATTGACTATCAAAAAATTATAATAAACCCTTTCTTAAATATTCAGCATGGGAAGAAAATAGATATTTTCTTAAATAAACTAATTTCAAGTCAGTATGTGATCTTATGCGATGATGATGTGTTCTGGTTGAACAGTGAGCCATTGGATTATGCATTAAGATCATTCAAGCGAGACCCTGAGATTGCCGTGGTTTCACTGATGCCACGAGATAGAGTTTCCAGTGTACTCCAGGGAAAAATTAATAACCCAATGGGGTCTTATTGCTTAGTAATTCGAAATGATATTTGGAAAAAGGAGAATTTATCCTTTAAAATTAAAGACCCTCAATCTAATAATAATTATGATTGGTTTTATGATACTGGCGATTATGCAAACATTGAGTTAATCAAAAGAGGGTATAAAGTCTGTATTGCGGAGGAAGAAATTCGGCAAAATTTAGTTTCATTTGAGGGGATCAGTTCTTGGTTGATGAAAATTCAGAAGCATCGTGGTGAAATTACTAATAGCATCCAGGGGATACCAATAAGAATGCAGAAAGCTTTTAGGGCAATTTTGGTTGCTGAAAAAATAAATAATACTCTTTATAAAAAGTTTGAGTCAACAGAATTTTTTGTAATGAGTCAGGATTATCTAAATATAGCAAAGAAAATAACTATAAATGAGATGTCCTCAAAAATTATTTCAAAAATTGAAGGAGAAACCGATCAGATGTTATCTAAACTCCTTTCCCATTTACCATCTTCTTTGTCTCGAAAAGTTAGTTGATTACTTTACTGGCTATGGTAAAGGTATTAGACAAATGAGGTCCATTAATTCCTTAACTAAAATGGTTGACGCCAGATAATATTTGAAAATTCAAAAAAAATATGAATGTCGCTGTTGTACTGCCAATTTATCGAAATTCGTTTACAAATGAAGAATCTATTTCATTGAATCATTTTAATTACTTTTTAAATGATTATGAGGTCGTTGTCATTAAACCTATCAGCCTTAATTTCTTTTTTGATAAAATTAGCCCAAGCAAAGTGATAAATTTTCCAGATCACTATTTTAGAAGTGTGTCTGATTACAGCAAGCTTCTTTTACGACGTGAATTCTATGAAGCATTTGTAAAATATGACTACATACTGATATACCAGCTTGATTGTCTGATTTTCAACGACAAACTTAAGCATTTCTGCAAGCTTGACTATGATTATATTGGTGCGCCTATTTTTCAAAGAAATCGTACAAAGCCAATAATTTCTCGTGTTGGTAATGGTGGATTTTCTCTACGGCGGGTGCAAACTTTTCTTGATGTTTTGAGTACTCAGCGTTATATTTATAAGCCAGTTTCTTTTTCAAAAGAATTATTCACTGTAAATATCCCCGATTTGGTAGAATGGCCAATTCACAAGCGTCTAATAAAAAAAATTCGTATCCTTCGCGCAATTCGCATAGGAGTGGAGAAATACACCAAACGATACAGTCTTAATGAAGATTTGTTCTGGTCTGACAGGGCACATCTCTTCTATCCTGACTTCAAAATTGCATCAATCGAAGAAGGACTCAGGTTTTCTTTTGACCGGCACCCGCGATATTGCTTTGAAAAGAACAACCAGCAACTGCCCTTCGGCTGTCACGCTTGGGCTAAGTGGGATCGTGGCTTTTGGGAACCTTATCTAATCACATGAATTTACCTAAGATCAGCATTGTGATTCCCTCTTTTAACCAGGGGCATTTTTTAGAACAAGCTCTTCAATCAGTGTTGACGCAAAATTATCCTAATCTTGAGGTGATTGTAATTGATGGTGGCAGCACGGACGGAAGCCAGAAAATAATTGAAAAATATTCTGATCAACTCGCATATTGGGAAAGCATACCCGACCGCGGCCAAAGCCATGCCATCAACAAGGGATTTGCTCACACCACTGGGGAAATCATCACATTTTTGAGCAGCGATGATTATTATCTGCCCGGGGCTTTCCAGGATGTCGCTGATAACTTCCGAAAGCACCCTGAAACAGGTGCGATAATTGGCGGGTTTTGCTTTCAAGTGTCCGGAAATCCATCCCTTAGCCCTATGATTCCACCCTTTCTCCATGGTGGATCCCCAACGGATTTGAGCCTTGGCCCGCCTGGAAAGTATCGCTTGCACCAAGTCGCAACCTTTTACAGCCGAAAGGCTTTGGAAAAAGTGGGTTTTTATGTGCGAGAGGATTTACATTATGTGATGGATCGGGAGCTTCTGTATCGTGTTTGCCGGCAATTCTCCATCAGTTTATCCCCTAAGGCTTACGGTGTTTTCAGAAAACATTCTGCCAGTAAAACCAGTTCAAACATTTTGCCTTTTGCCAAAGAATTTTCGAATCTTTATTTATTGAGCTGCACTGGTGAACCGCGCCTTGACAGAAAACGGAAAAGGATGGCACGTTATCGCCAATCGCGTGGGTTTTATAAGTACGCCCAGGTAGCAAAGCCCGCATCAGCTTTATTTGCATTATTACGTGCAGCTGTAAAATATCCACGGATTTTCTTCCAAAGAGGATATTGGGTCAAAATTTTTAAGACAATTCATTCCATTTTTAAGTAATTAAGCAGGAGAATTTTATATCGATGGCCTTTGATACCACTGAGAAAAAACCCCATATTGTTCTGGTCGTCGCTCGCGGTGAAGCGGTACGCAACTTTCTTTACTCCGATACGCTGCCAGAACTCAGCAAAAACGCACGAGTCACACTACTGTCATTAGTCAATCACGGAGAGGTAATCGAGTATGTGAGACCATTTGTTGACCAGGTCATTCTTCTCAAAGAATATCAGGAGAGCAGCCTGGTGGCAAAATTTCGCTATTTTGTCCATACTACCCATTACCGCTGGTTGTGGTCAGAAAACGCAAAACACATGTGGGCTCTGCATCGAGCCAGGGCTACTACGACAACACAAAAGATAAAAAGATCTCTTCTTGAATGGTCCGCCATGCTATTTGCCCATAAAAGCATGTTGAAAATATTGACCTCTATCGATTTTCAATTCAGCTGGTGGTTCAGGCCTACAAAAGATTTTGATAAGTTATTTCGGGAATTACAACCAGATTTGGTCTTTAATTGTTCCCATATTCATGGTCCTCATGCTGATTTACCCATGCGAATTGCAAAGAAATTAGGGTACAGGATAGCAACCTTTGTTTTTTCATGGGATAACCTCACCACCCGAAGCAGGATTTTTGTTCCATATGATCATTACTTGATGTGGAATGAAAGAATGAAGGATTTATTGTTAGACCAATACGATAGAATCAAACCCCGTCAAATTTGTATTACCGGCACACCCCAATTCGATTTTCATTTTAAGGAAAAATATATTTTGCCTAGGAAAGATTTGTGCAAAAAATTAGGTATTGATCCTGATCGGCCATTTGTATTATATACCACAGGTATGGACACCGATTTTCTGGATGAACATAAGTTTATTGAAGAAGTCATTAAAATATTAAGAGATACGAACTTGAAACCGAAACCACAGCTTGTCGTTCGAACATATATCAAAGGCACCAGTCCGGAGATCCAAGCAATGGCAGAAAAAAATATACCAGATGTTGTTTTCCCTCCTATATTATGGGATAAACAATGGATAATGCCTTTGCGGGAAGATCTGACAATTTATTCAAGTTTATTGCATCATTGTGCTCTTGGGATCAATCCCGCTTCAACAGTTTCCCTGGAGCTAATGGCGTTGGACAAACCTGTCATAAATATTGGTATGGAACCACCAGGAAGTGATTTACCGAAGTGGGAAAAATTTTCGAGACATGTGGAATACGAGCACTACAAACCTGTTGCTGAAAGCGGCGGAACGATGGTAGCACGTTCATTGGAAGATCTCAAAGCGATGATCATCAGGGGATTGAGTGACCCTGATGCAGATCATGATGAACGCAAAGTGTTTATGCGTAAGATGATGGGCAATACACTGGATGGTCAATCCGGTAAAAGGGTAGCGGAATGCTTGATAAAACTTGGGAATATTTACAAGAAAAGATAAAACCAACTGAACTATATGAATAAGATCTCTGTCGTTACTCCCACACTCAGGCGTCCCAATGAGGTTCTTGCGCTAATAACGAACCTGTCGAAACAAATACTCCTGCCATATGAATTAATACTTGTTGATGGTGCGCCACTCAAGGAAGATGATACCGAACAGGCAATTAAATCCCTCGGGGTATTACCCTTCATTCTTCGACATATCAGGCATAACGGTGGTACCGCGATCCAGCGGAATGTTGGCATAGATCATGCCAATGGCGATTTTATCGCTTTTATTGATGATGATATTCGCCTTGAACCAGATTTTTTCAAAATCATTATTGATGTGTTCAATCAGGATCTAACCCTATCTGTTGGTGGTATTGCAGGTTATATTTCCAATCAATACCTAAACCCAGAGACTTCTCGTCGTTGGATTTGGAATCGTCGTTTACACTTATATACAACTTTTGAACCTGGTAGGTATGATTTTCAATCGGGATATCCAGTAAATCGCTATCTACAGCCACCCCATGATGGGATAAGAGAAATCGATTTTATGGGCGCAGGATGTGCCCTTTGGCGCAAAGAGGTTTTTACTAATGGCCTAAGGTTCGCGCCATTTTTTACAGGGCTGGGGGTATTGGAAGATGCCCACCTAGCTTTGAGAGCTGGTCAATCTTGGAAATTACTTGAATGTGGCAGTGCAAAGTGTGTACATCTGCATGCTCCTGGTGGGAGAGAGAAATCACGCAAGATCGCTCGTAAGACTGCTGTAAATTACCGTTTTGTATTCGTAGACATTGTTCCACAACGGTCGATCATTCAGGAGTATCGCTTTTGGCGAAATCAGGTGTTTGACCTGATCAGATTTTTTTTATACGCTTTAATTAATGGTGGCAGAGAAAGTTGGGGTAGTGTTTTAGGTAAACTTGAAGGTATTATTGCCGCCACAAAAATAAAACCGTCAGAATCTAATTAAGGACAACGGGTTAATATGATCAAACAAAAATTCAAGAGTATTCTAAAAATTTTAAAGTACAGAGGACTGTGCTATCCTTTCTCTGTGTTTATTGGTTACCTCATACCCAAGCTGAGCTATTCAAGTTTACGCATGTTTACAACAAGCCAATTAAAACGATTGTTCAAGGTTGTTGCTGGTCTGCTCATCGTAATTTTTTATATATTATTATTGATTATTCTAGATCCGATTATTGCAATTGCTATATTGTTTGGGTTGGGTTTGGTTTCAATCATCACCTGGTTTGTTGTAAGTTTAATAAAGGATCAATTAAAACGACGTCGAGCCAGGAATTTATTTACGGCTGTCAGACAACAATATACAACTGAGACTTTCACAAAGTTTGATGAGCTTCCAATTTCTGAAAATACCCGCAAATCAATTGTTGAAGCTAGAAGAAATCTACAAGAAGGAGATCTTATTATTGGCAGTATAGACCATGAGCTCAGGTTGTTCTCACCATACGGTGAAATTCCAATTCTCCAACAAGTAAGTAAACAGGATTTTATTCACCGCCCGAGATATCAATTGGATATTGTTTTGCGTGATGACCTTGTGCTTGTGAGGAAAGATTTTAAGGGTGACCGAAAGAATTTCCTTAATGAATGGTTCAACACACTGATTTTATTTGGAAAAGCCAATATTGCTGAAATTTATGATATCGATGAAAAAGCGACGATCATTTATAAAAACCTGGTAATCGGTCAGATCATACGCGATAAATTGATGGAAAACGGGGCAAAAATCATGTCAATCCAGATTAAGCAAGATCCTGAAACAAAACACCTTGATAAATTTGAAAGACTCAGCCTTATTCAAGATCGTGGTAAGTCACTTATCAAAAAATCCGTTCCTGAAGATTTTTTATTGGAAATTGAACATCAAATCAACCTCATGCACGCAGCAGGGATTACAGGTGTGGTTCCCACCTATGGAAATGTGATCGATGAATACCTCAGCCGATCGCCTTATTTTATTGATTTTGAAGGTACGGTTTACAACCCGAAGCGAAATTGGATGTTTCATTATCGCCGAAACCAGGATAGAAAAAAATATAATGAACAATTTCAAAGAGCGATTCTCACGGAAGAAAGCGCCCATGACATCCTATCTGAGAAGAATGAAACCGCCAAAAGTTGGTACGCGCCTATTAACTTCGGCAGGGGGCTGGCAATCAAAGGCTTTTGGTCTATTGATAGTGGAACAGGGCGCTGGGAAATTATCAGATCCATTGTTGAACCTTTTATTAAGCAAAAGCGTATCTTGGATTTAGGATCCAATAACGGCATTTTACCGATCATGATGCTGCGGAACGGGGCTAAAGAAGTAGAAGGGGTGGAGCTTTCATCGGAGTACTTTGAAGCTGCTTTACTAATCAAGGATATTTTTGAGTGGATGGATATAACCACATATAATTTTAAACTTCACCATGGAAACATATTAGAAATTCTAGAAGACGATTGGGGGCACTATGATGTTGTGACTGCCTTTTGCTCACTCTACTACCTCTCAGAAGAAGAAATGGCTAAGGTTGTAAAACAATCATCTGAATTAGCCCCAATTATGATAATGGAGGCAAATATCAGTACGCGTCCAAAAGCAGCGGATCGAAAATCAAAAAAATCATCAGTAGAATTTACTGAATTTCTATTAAGAAATAATGGTTTTCCAAATGTCCAAATCCATCGGTTAAACGGGTATACACGACCTGTGTTAATTGGATCAAAAGATTCAAGGATTGGGAGTGTCTCCAGGTGAACCTTGTCGTTGTCTCCCATAAAGAATCATGGAAAGATCCAAATTCGCCTAGTGGATATTGTACCGTAGGGGGTTTTCCGTTCCAGATGCGTGCAATCTCTGAGATATTTGAAGAGACTCAGCTGGTCATTACCCTGAAGGACACATCACCACCTCCAGGTGCAATGGCGCTAACAGGCAACAATTTAATAATTTCACCATTAAAAGAACCAAAAGGAAGAGATACCAACCGAAAATTACATCTCCCGCTTTGGTTTCTGCGTAATCTACAAGAACTTTGGCACCAGATCAAGAAAGCTGATGCGGTACATGCATTAGTGCCAGGAGACGTTGGTTTCATTGGTTTGATCCTGGCATATATCCAACAAAAACCTCTTTTTATTCGCCACTGCGGCACTTGGGGCAGTCCTGTCACAATCTGGGATAAAATTTTGTTCTGGGTAATTGAACATATTGCAGGTGGGAAAACTGTTACCTTTGCTACTGGTGGTGGTTTAAATCCCCCATCAGTTAAGAATCCTAATATAAAATGGGTTCATTCCACATCGCTCACAGAAGAGCAATTGAATAGTATTAAGACGGCCAAACCATGGAAACCAGGCGAAACCCTGAGATTAGTTACCGTTGCCCGGCTTTCTAAAGGTAAAAATATTAAAACAGTCATTGAATCGATACCTTTATTATTATTGCAAGGTTTGGATATTAGATTAGACGTAATAGGTGATGGGCCTGAAAAGGCATCATTAGTGTCGCTCAGCGAAGCACTGAACATAACTGAACAAGTCTTTGTATTAGGTAACATCCCACATTCAGATGTTCTTAATATACTTTCCAAGTCACATCTTTTTGTCTTTCCCACACTTGTGAAAGAAGGTTTTCCAAAGGCAGTTCTGGAAGCAATGGCCTGTGGTTTACCTGTCATAGCTACTGAAGTATCTGTTCTCCCGAAACTTCTTGGCAACGGTAGAGGCATATTGTTGCATAAGACAGATGCTCAAGAATTGAGCAAGGTAATCTCAGATATCATCACTGATCCATCCAGAATGGCTCGGATGGGTAAAAAGGCACACGAAGCTGCTAAAGCTTATTCCTTGGAAAAATGGCGGGATTTAATTAAAAGTGAACTTGAGAGAGCATGGAAAATACCTTTATCATAGCAAAATCAAGTGGACCATATTTGATTCAAAATTGAAGTACTGGAACTGGAATTATGAAATATCAAAATTTTATTACCCATGCGTTATGGAAGATGAAATTTTTCGAATGGGTTAGCAATACCATCGGGAAAAATGGAAAATTTGTTTTGGTTTTTCACGGCATAGCCAGTCGATATTATTTTGATGTAGAAAAGGATATCCAACCCACTTTAACAACTACAGCACTTGACGAAATCTTGGGTTGGTTGGAAAAGCGTTTCGATTTTCTTTCACCGAATGATTTTTTTAGTGTGGGCAAAACGGGGGTCCTTTTAACTTTTGATGATGGACTGGCAAGTACCTTCATCAACGGTGTACCCATTTTGGAAAAGTATAATGCACCAGCGATTATATTTGTCACCACCCAGCATGTTGCTGAGCCACAAAACTGGTTGTCAGATTATCGAAGAAGGGCTATAAAACAATGGGGTAATTTGAAAAATGTCCCCTCAAATATTGCCGCGGATTTTTTCAATGGAATGTCTGAAGAACTGGTCTCACAAGCGTCTCACCACCCCTTGGTCACTGTTGGTTCACACACCATCAACCACCCTTTTTTAACCAACTGTACTCCTGAACAAATAGAAAAGGAAGTTTCAGAATCTAAAAAATATTTGGAAGAAATTACGGGCAAACCTGTCGAATATTTTGCTTATCCCGCAGGAGATTATGACCGCACTGTAGCTGAATATGTTATTAATACTGGATACCGGGCAGCTTTTGCTGTTGATCCCCGTGGGTTAACATCAATAACTTTTGAAATCCCTCGCATTGGGCTGTATCAATATGATGAAGCTTATCTCAGTATGAAAATGTGTGGTTTATACAGAAAGCCAATTGGCTCTGATATAAAATTAGGCGAAATTTAATCAAATTCATGAATGATTATGAAATGTCAAAAAAAATTAAAATTGTTTACTTAATCGGACAATTTGGCAAGGGTGGAAGTGAACGCCAATTATATTTACTTCTGAAACATATGGATTTAGATTTATTTTCCCCATACGTTATTGTGTTTAATCCCAGTAATTATTCGGTTTACAATGATGAATTGCTGTCATTGGGAATTCAAGTTTATGAAATTCCTGAAGATAAAAAAGGGATCTTTAACAGAATAAAATTTCTATTTAAGATATTCAAAGCCGTTAAGCCACATATTGTTCATTCTTGGACTCTCCATGATAATCCCTATGCTGGGATAGTTGGCTTTTTAACTGGGATTCCGGTTCGAATAGGCTCCTTAAGAGCCTCGATCAAAAACAGGGGATTTAATAAATTATCAAAGTTATTTAGATACTTATGCTTGTCCAGCACACAATATCTTTTTGTTAACGCCGATTCTATATTGAACGAACTCACAAGTCTCAAGATACCACGAAATAAAATCATCTTATTAGAAAATTGTGTAGAAATTCAGGAAAAAGTTACATTTCCATTTGGTGAAGAGCTGCTTGGATCAGACATTACTGTCAACAAAAAGATAATTGCATCAATTGGGAATATTACCAAAAATAAAAACCATCATATCTTTATTCAAGGGCTTGCAAAGGTAAATGAAGACTTTCCAAATATTGTTGGGGTTATTTTAGGACAACCATTTGATTTTGAACAAACTTATATTAAAAACCTAGAAAAATTGATTATTGATTTAGGGATGACTGATAAAATCATCTTGTATGGGTTCCATGATAACGTCCCAAAATTAATGCATGATATATTTATCGTCTGTCTTTTGTCTGATTTTGAAGGAACCCCAAATGTTATTCTTGAGGCAATGGCAGCCGGTCGTCCAGTAATTGGCACAAATGTGGGAGGAATACCACAAATTGTGAAGAAAGAAATTAATGGTCTCTTGGTTGATCCTGGAGATGTTGAGGGTTTTGCCCAAGCTTTGAAAAGGCTTCTTTCAGACCCAGATATGGCTGAGGAAATGGGATCAGCAGGAAAAGAACTGGCAGTTTCACAACATTCATGTGAGGAAATAAGTCGTAAGTTAAGAAACATTTATTTTTCCTTAGTTGAAAGGTCCTGATGAGTTATCACATTGTTACAGCTTCAGATGTTCCTCCAGAAAAATTGCATACATTCTTGTGCCGTTTTTTTGTACAAGAAAAATGTAATTTTTTGCAAGAACACGGTGATTGGTGGCATTGTGGTAATCATAACAGGTGGGTGATTTTATCAGAGGAAAATGTGGTGGGATATTGTGCTATCATTCCAACAAAAATTGTTGTGGATCATAATACAATACCAGCCTACTGGTGGCTTGATTTAATTATCGCACCAGAACATCGCCGTAGAGGTTTACAGTCCAGTTTTGATAAAAAATTAAAAGAAATGGAAATATTAAAGTTAGGATTTCCTAATGAAACAGCATTCATCCACAAAAAACACAGTTGGGGTGTCAGGGATGATTTAACCACAAAACTCCTCCCACTGAGACCGCTTAAGGTAACCCAAGTTCGCAAGTCTTCCGGGTTTCGCAAAATTATATTGAAAACTGGCGCTGCGGTCCTCAGCCCTATTATGAGCTTGTATCGTAAGATGCTAAAAAATTACAAACCAAAGTATTCTTACAGAGTAAATCAGCCTTCGGTGGAGGATTTCGCTAAGATTTTCAAAAATTTTCCACCAAAAAATTTTTCCACAACACATCGAGATGCGGAATATTTCACCCATCGTTTTATGGAAGCTCCCTACAAGGGTAATTTGGATTATTATGTTTCCAGATCTGATGACCAGTTAACGCATTATGCTATTACCCGAAACTTTGTACATAAAGGCGATCGAATTACCCGTATTTTGGATTTATATGGCGATTTTGACCATATAGAAAAGATTAAGGACCTATTGTTTTGTGTGATATCAGATGCTATAAAAAACAATTCAACCCAGATAACAATAATGGCTACGCTTACTTCTTTAAAAAATTTGTTAATGCATTTAGGGTTTTTATTCAATTCAAAAGCCAGGTTTTGTTGGCTTAGTACCGATCATGATTTAATGACTGAATTAGATAGAAAAATCTATTGGACACTCGCAGATAGTGATAACGATGAAATTGTTTAAATGAGTATGTTAAACAGAAACGAAAATTATTTTAATAAAGCAAAGATTCAATCCAACAAAGATGATGATGCTTTCAATCCAAATCGAGCGATCTGGTTTTTATTGTTGCACCTACCATTGGGATTCTTATTACAATATAACCCAATTTTTTCCACAATACATGCAGTAACCACCATCATTGTGGGTCTTTATTTCATCATTAACGATAAACATCCCTCCCGTTTGATTTACCTGATGAGTTATATCACAGGTGCTGAATTATTATGGCGGGGAACACATGCGAATATTTTCTGGGAAACGGGGAAATATGCAATAACAGGTTTTGCAATTCTTGGTTTATTGCGCTATAAAAATAATTCAAAAATTAAGATTACACCGCTCATTTACTTTTTGCTTCTGCTTCCTTCAATATTAATCATGCCCAGTTTTGATAGAGAAGAAATAGCATTTAGTCTAGCTGGCCCCATGGCTCTCGCTTTTGCAATCCTTTTTCTTGATTCAATCACGTTCAATCAATCAAATATGAAAAAATTATTGATAGGAATGATGGCGCCTATTACAAGTTGGGGTATTTTAGTGACTTTTGGGATTATTTCTGCTGATGAAATTACTTTTTCTGCAAATTCACTGTTTGTTACATCCGGTGGCATAGGACCTAATCAAGTATCTTCCATATTAGGTTTAGGTGCATTGGCAGCCTTTCTTTTTATTATAAATGAACAAAATCATAAATTCATTAGTTTTTTTGTTGGCCTTATTGCGATTTGGTTGTTTGTTCAAACAATACTCACCTTTTCAAGAGGAGGTTCATGGACGCCCATAGGTGCTATTATTGCTGCTTCATTATTTTTCATCCGTAATAAGACGATTCGGAATAGATACTTCTTAATAATGGCTGTATTATTTAGCCTGTTCTATTTTGTGTTTTTCCCTGCCCTTGACAGATTCACCATGGGGGCAACCACTGAACGGTATTCTGATTTTGGGACCACTGGTCGCTGGGAAATTATCCTCTCAGATTTAGAGGTTTTTAAGCGGCATCCAATACTTGGGGTTGGACCATTTCAATCAAAGCCTTACCATGCTATTTACTTCAGATATTCAAGCTCTCATACTGAATATTCAAGAATGCTAGCTGAACATGGGATTTTTGGATTTTTATCTTTGTTAATTTTTCTTGAGATGATTTTAAGCAGGTTCCTTAAAAAGACAAATCTACAAAGTAAAGCCTTTATAGTCGCCTTTCTAACCTGGGGGGTTTTGTTCATGGCCCATTCTGCAACCAGGTTAGTTGCACCATCTTTTATGATAGCACTAGCATTTTTAAATTACAAATTTGAAGAGCCTGAATAAATTTTTTTCTGGATTATCTATTTCTTAACTAAATAGAGTTTATTGTCGAAGGAAAGATAAAATTTTAAAATGGAAATTAAACCTGCCCCGATTTTTTTTCAGGACTTGCCCCAGTTTTTGGACACCTTAATTTTAAAGAAAGATATGTCAACTGAGGATTTTGTTAAAATAATTGCAGTTGGCGATATAGGATTTTCCGGGAGAATTCAAACTAAGATAAAAAACAATAACACTGATAGTAGAATTTTTGATGAGGTTTTACCCTTCCTTGTATCAGGTGATCTGGTTTTTGGAAACCTTGAAACCCCATTGATTGAAGACTCAACAACGAAAATGTTTGCTAGTGATCCAGAAAATGCCAATCTTCTAGCAATGTGTGGGTTTAATATCCTGCATGTCGCAAACAACCATATCCTTGATTATGGTGAGGAGGGATTACGTAAGACAATTCAGCATCTAAACATAAACAACATCCTTCCTTTAGGTGCTGGACAAACTATAAAAGAAGTAAAAAAATTACGTATTATTGAAATAAATGGATTAAAAATTGGGTGGATTGGCTGTGGGCGAACACATGTAAAACAAAATTTCTCATCGGTTGGTTACTGGGAATATGAAGAAGCTGAGCTTATTCAAGCAATTCGTAAATCCAAGGCAAAAGTTGATACCCTAATAATAAGTATACATGCTGGTCAAATGTATCTTGACTATCCTAAACCAGAAATTAAAGAAACAATGGAAAAATTACTTGAATCTGGTGCAAACTTAATATTGCTGCATCATGCCCATGTTCTTCAAGGCGTCCAGGTCTACAGAAACAATAATATTTGTTGTTTCAATTTAGGAAATTTTTTGCTTGATATTAAAGAAGGAAATGTTGAAATCCCAATTCTGGCAAAAGAGCAAACTGAATCAGCAGTTTTTGTATTTAATGTTAATAAATCTGGGATTCACTCAGCCTTTGCATTACCAACATACTTTGATGAGGATTTTAATGTTCATTGGGCTGTTGGTCAACGAGGGAGATTGATTTTAGAGCGATTAATCAGGATTAGTGAAGACATTAAATATGATTACAGAGATTTGTATCATCAACAACGTGCAGAGCGGAATGCAATGCCTATCATCAAAGTAATGGGTTTTCATATAAAAAATGGCAATTGGAAATTTGTGTTTAGCCAATTAACCCACCTGCGTTTTGAGCATGTTAGGATGTTAATTTCTTATGTCTATACAAAATTTTTCGGTGCCTAGAAAAGATATAGCCCAAAATATTTGTTTGGGGTTTGTTGGTTCCATGTTGGGGGGAGATTCAGGTGGTAACCTTACGATGGGCCACATCATTGCTGATAAATTCAATCAAGCAGGTTATCCGATTGTGCTCGCCTCAAGTAAAAATAATAAGGTGATTAGGCTATTTGATATGCTATTTACAATTTTATCAAGACATAGAGATATTGATATCCTGATTATTCAGGTTTACAGTGGTCTAAGTTTTATTTATGTTGATATTTGCAGTTGGTTGGGGAAATTCTTAGGATTACCAATGATTTTTCATGTTCACGGTGGTAATATTCCTAATTTGGTAGAAAGGAAACCTTGTTGGGCTCGCCAAGTTTTTAACAGGGCTGATAAATTTGTTGCTCCTTCAGAGTATTTAGCAAAATCTATTAATAAATTAGGTTTTTCGTGTATAACTATTCCGAACATAATTGAATTATCCAAATATCCATATAGGAGCATTGGTTTTGCAAAGCCAAAGCTCATTTGGCTACGGTCTTTTCATTCCATTTATAACCCTACACTTGCAGTTAAAGTAGTAATAGAACTAAATAAAATGGGACAAAAAGTGTTGCTAACTATGGTCGGTCCTGACAAAGGAGATGGCAGCTTGGATTTGACACTTGAGACCGCACAAGAGTATGGGGTAAGTCAACAAATCAGTATTATTAAGGGTATTCCGAAAAGCCAGGTACCATATGAATTATCAAAAAGTGATATTTTTATCAATACCACAAACATTGATAACACACCTGTGAGTGTCATTGAAGCTATGGCCTGCGGGTTATGTATTGTCAGTACCAATGTTGGTGGTATTCCATATCTTTTGGAAGATGGTGTTGATGCCCTGCTTGTACAACCTGATGACGCTGTGGCAATGGCTAAAGCAGTAAAAAAAATATTAAATGAACCCGATCTTGCTGACAAATTATCTGCCAATGCTCGAAAAAAAGCAGAACAATTCGACTGGGAAAATATATTACCCAGATGGGAAAAAATTCTTAAAGTTCTATGACCCTTCCAACCTTACTATCGATATATCATCATCTGCCATATCCATTACGTGTAATAACAGCATCACTTAAGGGCTATCAACTTCGTTGGTGGCGTTATGGTTCTGAAACAGAAAAACTTATTCAAAAAGCATTGGCGCGTGATTACTGGTCTCAAAAAAGCTGGTCGGAATGGCAGAATGAACGGTTAGGTTATATCTTAGATAAGGCGGCGACTGAAGTGCCTTATTACCGGGACCAATGGCGCGAGAGAAGAAAAAAAGGGGACACAGCTTCATGGGAGTTGTTGGAAAATTGGCCGATCTTAAAAAAAGAAGAGGTTCGCAAGGACCCCAAGAAGTTTCTATGTGATTCTAGCAAAAGAAAACGCATGTACCTTGAGCATACAAGCGGTTCTACTGGCACGCCATTATCTTTATGGCAGAGTAAAAAGACGCTCCACAACGCATACGCAATTTATGAGGCTCGTGTAAGATGGTGGCATGGGGTGTCTTTAGAGGATCGTTGGGGGATTCTTGGCGGTCAGATGGTTGTCAAGCCAAATGCTACAACGCCGCCTTTTTGGGTGTGGAATCAAGCTTTCAATCAATTATATTTGTCCTCGTATCATATCTCTAAGACTAATGTTGAAGCCTATTACGATGCTATCCAAAGGCATCAGCTAAAATACATTCTTGCTTATCCATCTGCTCTTGCCAGCCTTGCACAAATGATCAAGGAGAAAAATCTCCCAAGCTATAAGCTGGAATTGGCGATCAGTAATGCGGAACCGCTTTTTGATTATCAAAAAGAGATTATCAGTCAGGTTTTCAATTGTGAAGTTGTCAACACATATGGGGTATCAGAATTATCTGTAGGTGGTGCTGAATGTGAATTTGGGAATATCCATTTATGGCCTGAATATGGATTTGTTGAAATTATGGATGTGAACGAAGATAAGGTATTACCTGTTGGTGATATGGGAAGAATAGTTGCCACAGGTTTGATAAATGAAGATATGCCTTTAATTCGATATGAGGTGGGGGATCTTGGATCGTTGAGCAGTCAGCAATGTGAATGCAGCCGATCGCTCCCTATTCTGGAAGAAATTGAGGGGCGTATGGATGATGTGCTCGTCTCCATCGACGGTCGGCGAGTAGGTAGAATGGACCCGATTTTTAAGGCTGAAATTCCAATAAAAGAAGCTCAGATAATCCAAGAAAAAAATGATTTGGTAAGGTTGCGATTTGTTCCCGAGGATGATTTTGACCATGATGATGTGCTCATTTGCTTGATCCAAGAAAAGTTAGGGCCAATGCAGGTTATCCTTGAAAAGGTTGATAGGATTCCCCGTGGCGCAAATGGTAAGTTTAAAGCAGTCATACGAAATGATAATGTGAAAATTTCCGACTAATTAATCCCCGATAAACTTTGTTTTCCTACATCAAAATAATTAAATTATGCATTCTTTGCCATCAGTATCACTTTTAGTTGCCGTTCGCAACGAGGCCGAACACATTGAGGATTTGATCGCTTCCATAAAAGCCCAGGAATATCCTGCGGATAAGCTCGAGGTTATCATTCTGGATGGGGGATCAACTGATGGTACTCGGGAAATTGTGAAGGCTTTGATCAAAGAGCATGCCAATTATCGGTTAATTGGGAATCCAAAAACCATTCAATCTGCTGCCTGGAATTTAGGCCTGGATGTCTGCAGGGGTGAGATCATCAGCATTGTCAGCGGGCATGTGATTTTAGCGCCTGATTATGTGTCAAAAGCGGTGGCGACCCTGCAGCGAACGTGTGCCGACATGGTGGGGGGAACGATACGTGCCGTCAGTGCCACACGGGTCGGCGAAGCGATTGCCCTGGCGATGAGCCATCCATTTGGCGTGGGAGGGGCACGTCACCGTTACACCGAGCGTGAAGAGGAAACGGACTCTGTCTTTATGGGTTTCTGTCACCGATCGGTTTACGAAGAGATCGGGGTGTATGACGAGGAACTGGTCCGCAACCAGGATGATGAATTCAGCTATCGGCTGACCAAGGCTGGCGGTCGCATCCTGTGCAATCCTGAAATTAAAAGTTACTATCATTCCCGCTCAACCTATCAATCGCTCTGGAAGCAATACTTTCAATACGGCTATTACAAAGTGCGGGTCCTCCAGAAGCATCCAAAGCAGATGAGCCTCCGGCAGTTCGTCCCCCTCGGCTTCGTCCTGGCGCTGCTCCTGACCTCCTTATTAGCCCTCTTCACCCCTTGGGGCTGGTTCGCCCTGGTCGGGTTAGTGGGAGTCTACACCTTCGCCAACCTGCTCGCTTCATTTCTCATAGCAAAACGAGAGGGTTGGCGCTACTTCTGGCCGTTACCCCTCGCCTTCGCCACCATCCACCTCAGCTACGGATTGGGTTTTTTAATAGGATTATTCAAGTTCTATAACCGTTGGAACGATAAAAAAGGGAAGGTCCCTCAGGTGTCCCTTGACTGATCCAAATTCTGATATCACTCGTCTGCGCAAGGAATATGATAATCGCTCAAAACGGGGTAAACATTCGGGTTACTATTCTTATTTCAATTTATCAAATTTATTTATCTATCAGCAGCGGGAGCGCCAACTCTTAGCGTTGTTACAATCTGGAAATCTTGAAAATTTACGGGATAAGACCATCCTTGAAATTGGCTGTGGTTCAGGTGGGGTCTTGATGGATTTTATCAAGTATGGCGCAGACCCAAAGAAAGTCTCCGGTATCGATATATTGTTTGATCGGTTAATGGTTGCGCGAGACCATTTTCCAATATCAAAGTTTGTAAATTCGGATGCTCAAATGCTGCCTTACGCAACCAAAACTTTTGATTTGTTACTGCAATTCACAGCCTTTTCTTCTATTCTTGATATTCAGGTTAAGAAGAACATGGCAAGCGAAATGATGCGTATGATGAAGGATGATGGCGCTATTATTTGGTATGATTTTTGGTGGAATCCTACCAATCCACAAACTTCTGGAATTAAACCAGCTGAAATAAAAAAGCTGTTTCCGGATTGTTATTTTATTTTCCACAAAATTACCCTTGCGCCGCCAATTGCTCGCAGAATTGTTCCAATATCATGGTCCATAGCAGTAATTTTGGAATCTCTGAAAATATTGAACAGTCATTATCTTGCTCTTATAAAAAAAAAGGTGGTTTGATACATTATTAGTCGGCTTCGGTTTCCTGGTCGATTTGGTGGGGGTCTACACCTTCGCCAACCTGCTCGCTTCATTTCTCATAGCAAAACGAGAGGGTTGGCGCTATTTCTGGCCCCTCCCCCTCGCCTTCGTCACCATTCACCTCAGCTACGGCCTCGGATTTTTGGTGGGACTGTTCAGGTTTGCTGGTAGGTGGAATGAATAGCTGGTAGCCTGTAGCGGGTAGCTGGTAGGGAAATTGTCGACCGGGGACAGGGGACCGAAGACCGTTTTCCCGTCTTCATTTCTTTTACTTTCAGCTTTAAGCTTTGAACTTTAAGCTAAGATCCTTTCAGCTTTCAGCTAATAACCACATCTAAGATTATTGGGTTTACTAATTATGGACATTCGCAGAATCTTATACCTACTCAAACGTTGGTCCTGGCTCCTGATCATTGTCACGCTGATCAGCGGCGTTGCGGGCTATTATTTCAGTTCCCAGCAGACGCCCATGTATCGCGCCAGCACCCGCTTTGTGATCATGCAGCCTGCCTCCACCGATTCAGATAATCTCAGTCTTGTTGAGATTCAGCAGCAGATCACTACCTACTCCCAGCTTATCTCATCCACAGACTTGATCAACCAGGTCTCAACCGAATTGGGCTTTCCGGTGGATCAAAAACAGCTGGAGGTCGAACAAATCGGCGATTCGCAGTTTGTCCGTCTGACCGTCACAAATGAGGATCCATTTAAAACAGCCGTCATCGCCAACGCCCTCATCGATGCCCTCATTCAGAATAATGAGCGCTTGCAGAGCCTCCGGTTTGAATCTACCGAGGCGAATTTACAGCGCCGGGCTGAGGATGCCCTTCAGCAGATGGAGGAACTCCAGAATCGGATTGATCAGGTCACCGAGAAAAATGTTCAGGAGCAGCTCATTACCGTCCAGTCTGAGATCGAAACCCTTCAATCCCAGGTGACCGATTTGGAGCTCAATATCGCCAGCATCGATCCCCTTTATGCTACCGATGAAGAGCTGCAGCAGCGGATCCAGTTCCAGGCGGAATTAGGGCAGACCCAGTCGATCCTCGACCTCTACCAGGAGCTTTACACCCAGCTGGTGGTCCTGGGGAAGCCGATCGATCAGGAGAATCCCTCCTCCAGGCAGTCCGATCGCCTGGAGCGGACCCTCAGTCTTTATGAACAGATTTATTTTTCCACCCTCAACAGCCTGGAAGCCCTCAACCTGGCTCGGGATCAAAACAAACCCACCGTCGCCCAAATTGAGGCTGCCGCAGTGCCTGTAGAGCCCTTCTTCCCCCGACCGATTGAGACCGGGCTGCTCTATGGGGCGGTGGGGTTGTTTGCAGTGGGTGGGCTGGTCTTCCTGATCGAATACCTGGATGACACCATCAGGACCCCGGATGAGGCTGAGCAAATCCTCGGGCAGCCGGTGATCGGCACCATCGGGGATATCAACAGCAGCTTGTTGAAGCGCGGGGGGAAGAAGTCGGGCGTCCATGTTGCCAATCAGCCCCGTTCACCCATCGCGGAAGCCTTCCGCTCCCTCAGGACCAAGCTCGAGTTTTATAACATCGATCAACCCCTCAAGGTCCTGCTGGTCACCAGTGCGGGGTTGGAGGAGGGCAAGACCACCGTTGCCGCCAATCTGGCAGCGATTATGGCGAATAATAATAAGAATGTGCTCCTGATCGATGCCGATATGCGCAAGCCCAAAATCCACACCCACCTGGGATTGTCCAACCGTTATGGGCTTTCCGATTTGATCCTGGGGCGCTCCGCTAGTGTGGTTCAAAGGGCGGGTTCAAATAAGAAATTTTCCGTGGTCACCTCAGGCTCCATCCCTCCTAATCCGTCTGAGCTGCTTGCCAGCGAGAAATTTACCCGCATCATTGATAAGGTCTCTCAGCAATTTGATATGGTGGTGATTGATTCGCCGCCGGGATTTGTGACCGATGCTCAGATCCTGGGGACAAAGGTGGATGGGGTGATTTTTGTGATCCGGGCTGGGAAAACCCGGGCAAATATCGCCAGGATGTCTTTGGATGAATTCAATCGGGTCGGCGCCAAGGTCGTTGGGCTGGTGATGAACCGGGTGCCCAGGAACCAGCGCTATTACTACGGCGGGTATCAGTACTATGGGCTAAAAGGAGAGGTGAACGCCGCTTATGACCAGGGCGATCCCTCCGAAAATACCGTCGACCTCCAAAAAGAAGGCATCCAGAGGATGGACAATTAGCTGGTCGCGGGTAGGGGGAGAATAGACAGAAGACGGAAGACAGGAGACGGAAGACAGGATTATCTATGATCATGTACGGTCTTCGGTCCCCAGTTTTCGCTACCAGCCACAAACTACAAGCTGTCTTCCGTCCTGAAGCGAAGCGGAGGGTGCATCGTCTTCGGTCTTCGGTCATTATAACTATCTATGAAATTCAATCGCCGCTTTCTCCCCCCAATTTTATGGGCAGTATTTATATTTATTGCTTCTAGTAATTCTGATCCCCTTGGTCCTTTGCCTGAAGAGGCTATCCCGGCGATGAAAGCCATTCGAATCCTTGGCTTTCGCTTGGATAATATCATCTGGGCTGTTTCACACATTTTCGTTTACGCGGTGTTGGCTTTTCTAATCGCTCGTGCCCTGGGCTTTAGCCGATTTCTCAGCTGGGAAACATTATCCCTTGCCTTTGCCGTCACCATATTGTACGGAGTCAGCGACGAAATCCACCAAATCTTCGTCTCCAATCGGGGCTTCCAATGGTACGACATCTTAATGGATGGGCTGGGCGCGCTGATCGGTCTGGGGATGTTCGCCCTGCATCGGCGTAAACGTGCACATGAGGATCGGAAAGAAGCATTGCTGTTGTGAGTTAGTTGGTAGCTGGTAGCTGATAGCTGGTAGTGGGTAGCTGGTAGCTAGTAGCCCTTAGGTAGAAGGTAATTAAAATATCAGGTATGGATAAGACACAAGAAAATTCCAGATACAAGGATTTGTTGGTTTGGCAGAAAAGTATCAAATTTGCTGATCATGTTCTAGAGTTAATAGATCAAATTGAGACTTCGAGGAAACACTATCGACTATTGGAGCAGTTGGAAGCAGCGGTTACATCAATTCCTATGAATGTCGCTGAGGGAAAAGGTAGGAATTCGCAAAAAGAATTTATGCATTTTCTCTATATTGCCCGGGGTTCACTATATGAGACAATGACATTATTAGAAATATTCAAACTAAGGGGATGGATAGGTAACGAGCAATTTGCTGAACTCGAATACGCCTCAACGGAAATCGCAAAAATGATCAATAGTCTCATAAATGCGATAGCTCAAAGTCTTTAGCGGCGCTAGTAGTTGGTAATGTTTTATTAATGCTACCAACTACAAACTACGAACTACAAACTAATCTCTCTCATGTTATAATTAATTCCTAGTTAATATTCATACGATGGGGCAATATTATTATGGTAGACGCCGATACCTCTCAGAAAGAAGAATTGTCTTATATCGATCAGGCTTCACGCGTCCAAAATTCGTGGGCAGCTGTCCTCAAACGCGCCTTTGACATCATCGTCTCAGGGATAGGGCTGATCCTTCTTTCGCCGATCTTTGGCTTGATCGCTTTGGGCATCAAACACGATTCCCCCGGCCCGGTCTATTACCGTGGGACCCGCGTCGGCAAGAACGGCAAACGCTTCGAGATGCTCAAGTTCCGCACGATGTACGAACGGCCGGAGTCTTATAACGGCACAAAGCTGACCGCCAACGGCGACAGCCGCGTCACGCCTTTTGGGGGTTGGCTGCGCGATACCAAGCTGAATGAGCTGCCGCAGTTGTGGAACGTCCTCATTGGCGAGATGAGCCTGGTGGGGCCTCGCCCGGAGGTGGCGGAATTTGTGGAAAGGTGGCCGGAGGGTGCCCGCCAGAAGATCCTCAGCGTCCGTCCCGGTATGACCAGCCCTGCCTCGATTTTATATCGGGATGAGGAAAAGCAGCTCAACGGCTCAAATTTCCTGGATGATTACCTCAAGGACATCATGCCCGATAAGATGCGCCTTGACCAGCTGTACGTCGATAATCACGGCTTTGTCACCGACCTGGATGTGATCTTTCTGACCATCCTGGCGATCCTGCCGCGCATCCGTAAGGTCAGGATCAAGGAGAAGACCATTTTTTCCGGGCCGCTTTATACCCTCTATTTCCAGCACATAACCTGGTTTTTGATTGATTTTCTTATTGCTTTTATCTCAATGGGGATTGCGGGGCTTGTCTGGCGGATTCAGGAGCCGATCAATCTCGGTTTTGGAAATTCCTTGATGCTTGCCTTGATGATCGCCATTATGCTCAGCATCATTGGGGCGATCTTTGATTTGCAGCGGATCGCCTGGCGATATGCCAGTCCGGTGCTGGTGATAGATGTTGGACTGACGGTCTTTCTCACCACAGCGATCCTGGTGGCTGTCAATCGCTTGTGGCTGGATGAGGTGATCATCCCCCTCGATTTTGCGCTCAATTTTGCGCTGCTGACCTTTATTGGGATGGTCGCGGCGCGCTACCGGGAGCGCCTGTTGACGGGCGTCGCTAATCGCTGGGCGTTTGCCCGTGGGAATAAGAAGTCCCTCGGCGAGCGTGTGCTGGTGGTCGGCGCCGGCGATGGGGGCGAGCTGGCGGTCTGGCTGCTGAATAAGAGTGAATATGCCTCCGCCTTTAACACGGTGGGTTTTGTTGATGATGATTACCGCAAGCAGGGCCTTGAGATGGCAGGTTTGCCGGTTCTGGGACGAACCAGCGATATCCCCCGCATTGTTGAGGATCATAATATTGGCTTGGTCCTCTTCTCGATCTCAAAAATCAAACGGCTTGATCGTAAGCGGATTTTGGAACTGTGCGAGAAAACCGGCGTCCGGGTGATTGTGATCCCGGACCTGATCCGAGCCCTACATCAACCTGCTGAGGGATATATTGATGAGGTTGGAACATGAGCTTTGATTTACATGGCAGCAGGGTCCTGGTCACAGGCGCTGGCGGCTTTATCGGCAGCGAGCTGGTACACCGGCTGGATGCGCTTGGGGCAGGCGTGCGGGCTTTTTTGCGCTATACCTCGCGGGCGGAGATGGGCTTGCTCAAGTTCTTGCCGGCAGAGACCCGCAATCGCCTGGACCTGAACTTTGGCGATCTGCGGGACCCGGATGCCGTCGAGAAGGCGGTGGCGGGAGTCGACGTAGTCTTTAACCTGGGCGCCTTGATCTCGATCCCTTATTCGTATATCCATCCGGTCGAGGTGGTGCAGAGCAATGTCCTGGGCACGCTGAATGTGCTGCAGGCTTGCCGCAAGCATGGGGCGCGCCTGGTGCACACATCAACGAGTGAGGTGTATGGCACGGCGCTGCGCGTCCCGATTGACGAGGGGCATCCGCTGCAGGGGCAGTCGCCCTATTCCGCCAGTAAGATCGGCGCGGACAAGCTGGTCGAGAGCTATTACCGGGCTTTCGACGTCCAGGCGGTGACCGTGCGGCCCTTCAATACCTACGGGCCGGGACAGTCGGCGCGAGCGGTCATCCCGACTATTATCACTCAGGCGCTGACCATGGACGAAATTCACCTGGGGAACCTGGATGCAAAGCGCGACTTCACCTACCTCAGCGACACGGTGGAAGGCTTCATCAATGCTGCCCAGGCGGAGGGTGTGGCAGGGGAGACCTTCAACCTTGGCTATGGGGATGAGGTCTCAATTGGGGAGTTGGCTGAGATCATTATCGACTTGATCGGGCGAGATGTGAAAATCGTCGTCGATCAGGAACGTCTCAGGCCGGAGAAATCCGAGGTCATGCGTCTGCTCTCGGATAACACCAAAGCCCGTGAGGTGCTCGGCTGGCATCCGCAGGTGGATATCCGCGAAGGCCTTTATTACACCATCGCCTGGATCCATGCGCATCTGGATTTGTATCGGGTGGGCACATATGAGAAGTAGGGTGTGCACCGGTTCTGTGCGCACCAGAAAAAAGTAGGGTGGGTTGGGGGTCGAAATATGCATTCATTTGGTTTGTCCATTGCAAGAGCATTGGCCCTCAGTTGGATTATTGACCAACCCACCGATAAAAAGATTAAAAATGGTGGGTTGTCCAGCAAACAATTTTTTTTAAAAGGTTGTTATAAGTATCTACAAAGATTGATGCTGAAATTAAGAACAGGAATCCGAAGACCGATAACCGATTACAAGAACCCGTTTTGCACTGTATCCGTCCCCCGTCCCCCGTCTTCGGTCTTAACGCTTTGAACTTTCAAATTATTTTATTTAGGAGATTATTATGAAAGCTGTGATATTAGCGGGAGGAAGAGGCACCCGCCTCGCCCCCTTCACCTACGTCCTCCCCAAACCGATGATGCCCGTTGGTGATCGAGCGATCCTTGAAATCCTCCTGCGGCAGATGAAGCGCGCCGGGATCAATCACGTCATCCTGACTGTGGGTCATCTTGCCGGCTTAATGCAGGCATTCTTCCAGGACGGGCAGCAGTTCGACCTGGATATTACCTACTCCTTCGAGCCTAAACCCCTTGGGACCGCTGGACCGCTGGCGATGGTGCCGGGTTTGGACAGGACCTTCCTGGTTAGCAATGGCGATGTGCTCACGCTGCTTGATATCAATGATCTCTTTGAATTCCACCGCCAAAAGGGTGGGATCTGCACCATTGCCATGCACGAGCGCCAGGTGAAGGTGGAGCTGGGTGTGATTGAAACCGATAATAACCACCAAATCAAAGGCTATATTGAAAAACCGACCTTTGATTTCAGGGTCAGCATGGGGATGTACGTCTTCGAACCCGAGGTCCTGAATTACATCCCGGAAGGCCAATATCTCGACTTCCCGGACTTGATCCACAAATTGCTGGCCGCTGGAGAAAAAGTCATCGGCTATCCCTTTGACGGCTACTGGATGGACCTCGGCAACCCCGAAGATTACGCCCAGGCAAACCGGGACTTTGAACGCATGCGCGGGCAATTTATTAAAGATAGCTAATAGCTGATAGCTCGTAGCCCGTAGCTAGTAGTTTGTAGTACAAACAACCCATTATTTCACTGATAGAAAAAGATGCAAAAAGTACAAGAAAATTCTAGATACAAAGACCTTTTGGTTTGGCAAAAGAGTTTAACTTTTGCAGATCAGGTCATAGAGTTAATTGACCATATTGAAACCTCCAGAAATCACTATCGGCTTTTCGAGCAATTAGAATCAGCTGTCACCTCTGTTCCAATGAATATTGCTGAGGGTAAAGGCAGGAATTCATCAAAAGAATTCATGCATTTTTTCTACATTGCTAGAGGATCACTTTATGAGACCCTGACATTACTCGAGATATTCAAGCTGAGAAGCTGGATCACAAACGATCAATACGTTGAATTTGAACAAAAGTCAAATGAAATAGCTAAAATGATAAATAGTTTGATTAGTGTAATTTCACGGAATGTTTAATTTTTTGCTACCAGCTACAGGCTCTAATGCTCATCAATTAATGGTCTTTAACCAATGGAGAACACAAAAAACACCTTCTTTATTAATGTCCGTGCAACAGGCTCTAATGACTTATTTTTCAACACTCTCATTCTTAAAGGTTGTTAAAGGTATACAAGGAGAATATTGAAGCAAAAGCAACAAAAATCATGGGAGACACCCCAATTAATAATCCTTGCTAAAGCTCACCCAGAAGAAAATGTTTTATTACAATGCAAAGCAATTGGTGCACTTATTGCTATTGTGCCTTATGCAGTTGGCCAGCAAGGATGTGACAAGGCTGAGGGTGATGGTAACTGCGGTGCTTGCATAGGCCGAGGAGGGAAAGATAGTTAACCAGGATATTTACCAGGTCCTTTAACCCACTAGACTCATATACAAATATCCTTTTTTTAGCGGACCTTTTTATTTTGAAGAATTAAATAGTTCCGTTATTTGTAATTCATGTATTATTATTGTGAATTATACATAAATTCTTGTTATTAATAGCACGTTATCAACAGGTACAGGAAATTACTAAAGCAATTTTGAACAGAAAAAATTACATTCCCAAATTACCATTAGACGGAAAATTTGACTTCACTTATCGATGCAATAACAATTGCCGGCATTGTTGGTTATGGTTGTCTCCAGATGCAATTGAAAGACATGAAGAGCTATCCTTTGAGGAGATTCAAAGAATAGTTGTTGAAGCACGAAAAATGGGAACACAGGCATGGAGCATCTCTGGTGGGGAGCCAATGTTACGCACAGATTTCTATGAGATCTTTGATTTTATTACTCGAAAATCGGTTTATTATACATTAAACACAAATGGTACATTGATCACACCAAAAATTGCGCAATTATTAAAACGTAAAGGTAGAAAAATGGTCGCAATTTATGGCGCAACAGCGGATGTCCACGATCACATTACTCGAAATGAGGGTTCCTTTGAAGCGACCATGCGGGGAATTTCTTTTCTTAAGGAAGCTGGTGCTTTTTTTACAGTTCAAATTATCCCGATGCGTGAAAATTATCACCAGTATCAGGCTATGCTTGAACTTGCCGAGTCATTAAGCAAAGATTTTAGAGTAGGAGCTACCTGGCTGTATCTTTCAGCTTACCATTTAGAGAACAAAAATTGTGAAATATTAAATCAAAGACTGGATCCATCTGATGTTGTTGATCTGGAGCAACCAGTACCCGTAAATCAGTTGTTATGCAATCCTTCAGAAAATGAAACAACGGATAATTTAAATTGTTTCAACAACGAAAAGGACAATCGACTATTTGCTTCTTGTATCACCTCTCGACGAGATTTTCACATTGATCCTTATGGGTTAATTTCTTTTTGTCCCTTTGTAAAAGATCCCACAATGCGTTTCGATTTACGCAAAGGGAGTTTCGAGGAGGCTTGGAATGAATTTATTCCATCGCTTAAGGATGTGGTTCATGGTGGACAAGAATATTTGGAAAACTGTGGATCTTGTGATTTACGACAAGATTGTCATTGGTGTCCTGTTTATTCATATCTTGAACATGGACGTTATTCCGCAAGAGTAGATTATCTGTGTAATATTGCTAAAGAAACTCAAAAGTTTAAGGAAGATTGGATGAAGAATCATACGCTTTATTTTGAAATTGCAGGGATAACCATAATGGTTTATTCAAAGATCCCGATTACAGAAAAAACTTTTATTCCAGCGTTTCAAAATTTCAAAGTTGATGAGCCAGGTGATGACTTTATTTCAATCCAATTAGTTCCTACTGTTCCTTCGAAATCCGAATTACATTTAGGTCAGGAGGTACTTCATAGGCCTCCCTGGGCAATATATCGGCAGCGTGATTCCTGGGTTTATATGAGTATTCCGCCAGAAATTTATAACAAAGATCCAAACCTAGTGGCAATTTTTAATGAGGATCACAGTCGTGCAACGATTTTTAATAAAAACTTTTATGAAGGAGTAGAAAATCTTCCTTCATTGACGACTTTTACTACAGATCAAATTCTTCTTGCCAGGATCCTTGCGGATAGGCAGGCGTGCTATTTACATTCCGCGGGAATGAATATCGATGGTCTGGGTTATCTATTTGTTGGTCACTCAGATGCCGGAAAATCAACAATGATGAAACTCCTTAGAGGTCGTGGCGTGATTCTTGGAGATGATCGAAATATTGTTCGTAGATGGCCGGATGGGTTTCGTGTGCATGGCACTTGGAGTCATGGTGAATTACCAGATGTATCCTCTGTAAGCGCACCATTACGAGGAATTTTTTACATTGAACAGGCGGAGAGTAATGAGATAATTCCTATCAAAAATAAACAAGAGCATTTGGGGAAATTTTTATCGCACGTGATTAGGGCATTGGTTAATGATGATTGGTGGGAAAAAATCCTGATATTGGCAGGAGAGATAACTCGTGAGGTGCCAGCATTTCGTTTGAAGTTTGATAAAAGTGGTCGCGTGATGGATGTTTTAAATGAATTCATTGAATCTAACTTGTATCAGAATCAAAATTAAATTACCCACAAATAATTTGATAAGTTTACGTAAGGACTATGTATAACAAAGATTTTGTCACAAGAAGAACAAGCCGAAATTATAGGTTGTTTAAAGATAAGCCACCGCTTTTAAGGCATCTTGATATTGAATTGACAGAACGCTGCAATAACAATTGTTTGCATTGTTATATCAACTTGCCTCTAGATGATCTTAACGCGCTCAACAATGAACTAACGACTGATCAGTGGAAAGATATTCTCAAACAAGCAGCGGATCTCGGGGCTTTGTCTGTACGTTTTACTGGAGGGGAACCCCTTCTACGCAATGATTTTGAAGACCTTTATCTTTACACTCGTCGGCTTGGGATGAAGGTGATTATTTTCACCAACGCACGATTAATTACAAAGGATTTAGCTAACCTTTTTACAAAGATCCCTCCATTAAAAAAGATTGAGATCAGTGCTTATGGCATGCATCCAAAAACCTATGTTTCAGTTGTAAGGGTCCCTGGTGCATATAATGAGTTTAAAAAGGGTATAAACAATTTAATTGAGCGACAAATACCTTTTATGGTTAAATCAACACTTCTGCCGCCCAATACAGCTGAAATTGATGAATATGAGAAATGGGCGACATCAATCAATGGCAGTGCAGATAACTTACCTTATGCAATATTTTTAGATTTGCGAACTCGCCGTGACTCAAACACAAAGAATAAAATAATTCGAAGCTTGCGCCTATCTCCTGAAGATGGGGTATCTTTCTTATCAAGGAATGAGACTGTTTATAAAGGAGGAATGGCACGATTTGTTGCGAAATATATGCATCCCACCGGTGATAAACTTTTCACCTGCGGTGCTGGTGAAAGTGGTTGTGTGGATGCTTACGGGAATTATCAGATGTGTATGATGCTTAGACATCCAGATACAGTGTATGATTTAACCAAAGGAACAATAAGAGAGGCGCTGCTGGAAGCATTTCCACGTTATTATGATTTTCGAGCAAAAAATCCCGATTATTTAGAACGATGTGCTCGTTGTTTTATTAAAGGATTATGTGAACAATGTCCTGCAAAATCTTGGTCAGAACATGGCACATTGGACACCCCTGTTGAGTATTATTGCCAGGTGGCTCATGAGCAAGCTCGAATATTAGGATTAATTTCAAATTCTGAAAAAGCCTGGGAGGTTTCTAATTGGGAAAAGCGTATCGATAAACTCATAAAACAAAACTAAATAAATAAGTACGTTGTGAACCCATTTCTGGAGAATATTTTTGTCAAATGGCAAAATTTTCCACCCTTAATTATTTTAGTAGTTTGTAGAGGCTTAAAAAACTTATAAACAATAAGGTCTGGTTTAGTAAAATGGAGAATTATCCATGAATGAAATTTCTGTTAAAAATATCTACATGTGTTCTGAGGATGTGGTAGCACGTGAAATTGAAGGTGAATTAATTATTGTTCCATTAGTGGCAGGCATAGGTGATATGGACGATGAACTTTTTACTTTGAATGAAACTGGTAAATTAATCTGGGATTGTCTTGATGGAAAAACAAGTCTGTTAGATATTATTGAGAACATACAAAGGGAATACAACGCAGATACGGATTTAATTGAAGAAGATGTACTGGGTTTGGTAGGTGAGTTGGTCAGACGGGGGATACTAATTGATAAATCCACTCCATAAAAAGCCGCAACTTTATACTATCAACGCAAATGAATTAGCACTTTCGAACCCAGCATTGGTGGAATTAATGCAAGCAGTCTTGGAAAAAGGTCTATCTTTTCGATTTCGTGCGAAGGGTTGGAGTATGGCGCCTTTTATTCGTGACGGTGATATTGTCACTGTAAGCCCTCCGAAAAGTGAATCCCTTAGAGTTGGTGATGTTTATGCCTTTGTTCATCCAGAAATGCGTAAAATGGTTATGCATAGGGCGGTAGCTAAGTTTGAGAAAGGTCTATTATTTCAGGGTGACAATTCACTTGGAAAAAAAGATGGTGTTATCCCTTTTGAGCTTCTGTTAGGCCGGGTAATCCAAATTGAGCGCAATAACCATCGGGTATATTTGGGACTTGGATTAGAGAGATATCTAATAGCGTGGTTATCTAGGTTAGGATTCCTTACCCCAATATATTTGGTTAGCATCGCGTCGAAAAGATTTTTCTAAGAAGGAGAAAAAATGACATCCTTTGTTTCAAAGCTTAATCTGGAAGATTTTTCTCTGTGGAAAAAGATCGAGGACCATCGTGTTCCATTGGATTTCTACCTCGAAATTACTGCACGATGTAACAATAATTGCCGTCATTGTTTTATAAATTTACCAGAAGGGGATGTTGAAGCTCAAAACAAAGAACTTACTTTAGCAGAGATTAGCGATATTGCTGATCAGGCTGTCGAATTGGGGACAATGTGGTGTTTGCTTACTGGTGGTGAACCCCTCCTCAGGGAAGATTTTTTTGAGATTTACTTAGCATTAAAGAAAAAAGGATTGCTTCTCTCGCTTTTTACGAATGCCTGTCTGGTCACAGAAGAGCACATCGCTTTCTTCAAAAAGTATCCACCACAGTATATAGAGGTGTCAGTGTATGGGATTAGCGAGGAAGTTTATGAACGGGTTACGCGAAAACCAGGATCATATGCCAACTTCCGACATGGGTTGGATCTATTATTTGAAAGTGGCATTAAAATAAAATTGAAGACAATGGCATTACGCTCAAATTTTAATGAGTTGTCTGAAATAGCGAAGTTTTGCAGGGAACATTCTGATAGTACTTTCCGCTTTGATCCACTTCTCCACCTTAGATATGATCAAGATCCATTGAGAAATAACCAAATTCGTCAGGAACGTCTTACATCAGATGAAATTGTCGCTATCGAAAAGGCTGATGAAGAACGGTCTATGGCATTGCAAAATAATTGCGCTCATTTTATTTTTTCTGACAATTACCGTGTGGATGATGACTTTTTATTTCACTGTGGAGCCGGAAAATCAAGTTTTACTGTTAGTTATGATGGTTTTTTCCGTTTATGTTTCGGGTTATGGCATCCAGATACGATTTACAATTTACGAAATGGTACCCTTGAAGAGGCCTGGAATCACCACATTCCAAAAATCCGAAATATCCGTTCTACAAACCCTGAATTTTTACGAATCTGTCAAAATTGTCCCATTGTCAACCTTTGTTTGAATTGCCCTGCACATGCATACTTAGAGACTGGATCTATGGATGCAGTTGTTCCTTATTTCTGCCAGGTTGCCCACGCCCGCGCGACCGCCCTTGAAGAGGCGATAAAGGAAAAAGGTTAAAAATTTTTTGAATCATTATTGATAAAAAGGACGGGAGACCGACCTCAATTTTTTTATGTGTCCATTCAAAATTGCTAGTTATTTAATGGAACGGCAATTATAATCAACAGCATCATGCTTACAAAACAGAAGCTAGATATAACCAATTGGATCATTTTTTAAAAAATTTTTGTCAACATATTAATGGATCATATCAATCATATTAGTTTTAAGACAATAATTAACCCTAAATCCTTGAAAGAATAGTAATAATGTACCAATCCCTTCTTGGTTTACTGCAAAAACGAAAGGATGCCTTGGGCAACCCAACCGGTTGGAGTTGGGTAATAAAAGATCCTGTTATCAATTTCATAACGCCTACCCTTCATATTTTAGAAAAGGATGGTCACCTTATACTTTCTACCGATCTTAGACGGCATTCTGAAGAGCTTTATTGGAACCTTACAGCCTTCTGGATGCGTCGTGAACACAAGATGAAATGGATCCTTCATCAATTTGATAAGGAGGAAATTGACGTTATCCCCCTAAAAGGCGCTGCTCTACTTGAATCAATTTACAAAAGAATGGGTGTTAGATTTATGAGTGATGTAGATTTACTGGTTCATGATGCGGATTTTGTTAAAGCATCTCGAATT
>DMDF01000130.1 GCA_003446605.1 Anaerolineaceae bacterium | reverse complement strand
GGCACCATGTCCATTACTTGAAAATTTCCTTCCGCATTCTTAGAAACTCTAAAAGAGAAAATAGAGTGATATAAAGCCTCAGTCTCTTCTTCCCCGCAACATGACCCGATCACAAAAAGCGAGCCATCAGCATTCTGAAATTCAACCTTGAAGGTGAATTCTGTGTCAGAAATTTTCTCTTCTAGCCCGGTGCTTCTCACTTGGAGGCACTGCGCTCCATTGATGGTGCAAGCATTTCGTAACAACGCAGCATGATCCTGCGGGGCAATATCAGGATTATGGTTGATCATAATTTCGTATGTTCCACCATAGAACTGAGCGGCTTCGTCGTATTTACCCGCATGAAGGCTTTCGAGAAAATCAACCAGGGCATTCAGCGCAAGTTGGTCATCGTTCGCAATCGTAGTGCTAGATGGTATATTTTCTTTCGCGGTGCAGGCAAATAAAGAGAACACCAGCGTGATAATCAGCAGATAGCGAGAAAAGACTTTCATTTGTTCCTCCAAACTACATGGTAGTCTAACGATAGAGAATACAGCCTTTTGTTAGACGCCAGTTATGTCCTGTAGCTTACCAGATATGATACATCATACGGTAAAACACCTGACGGTTGAAATCCTCTTCTATGCTCCCATTGCCAATAATGATTATTATATCTCTCCTTCTCACAGACCCCAATTTGTCCTCCGGCTCAACACGAAATCTGCTTTGCAGAGAGCATTTCCTGTAACTTTTTTGTTCTGGGTTTGAACCCGTAAAGCGGGAGCAGACATCGACCTCAATTTAAGCCTGTCTATATAACTCAATCTGCATTGCGTGGGTAAAAATCATGGTCCGATCGAACGTTGGAGGTAAGCAATTGCAATTATGCTATAATCTGGTCTGAAAAGTTGCATTTGATGAGTTTATTCGCTGGTTAGCTATTTTCCTGCGCCTGGGGGAGGGTGCAATGGACTGCGAAAATGATAATTCCATAAAGTCAATTTCCCGTGCACTCGATATTCTTGAGGTGCTAGCCATGCACAAAGATGGACTCGGGATCACTGAGATCGCCAGGAAAGCCGGCTTATGTAAATCAACAGCTCATCGCATTGCAGCCACACTCGTTGAGCGCGGATATGTAGAGCATGATAGGACTCCGGGGAATTACCGGCTCGGTTTGAAATATATTGAGATCGCTAGCTTCTATATCAACAGTCTGGAATTGCAAACAGAAGCCAGACCCTTTCTGTGGGAACTAACCTCGCAACTAGGATTGACTGCGCACCTGGGCATACTGGATGCGCATGAGGTGGTTTATGTTGAGAAATTAGATTTATTTCCAAACGTCCGGCTCTACTCACAGATCGGCTTTCGTGTTCCAGCTTACTGCTCTTCCCTGGGTAAATGTCTGCTTTCTGGCTTGTCAAGCGGTGAACTAGAGGCAGTGATGGCTCGCTGTCCATTTGAACGATTCACTGACCGTACTATCACTAACTTGAAGGAGCTCAAACAGGAACTCCGCCAGGTGAGGCTGCAAGGCTGGGCATTGGATAATGAAGAACACGATATCGATTATCGTTGTGTGGGTGCTCCAATTTTTGACTATCGTGGGGATGTAATCGCTGCCGTCAGCGCAAGCGGTTCATCATCCAACCTCACAGATGAGCGTATTCCAATGGTGGTGGAAAAAGTAAAAGACTCTGCAATGAATATCTCTCAGAGGCTGGGTTATGTGCCATAAAAACCCTGAGAGACGTATGTTTGCTGCACATCCCTCAGGGTTATATTGGTTTCAGCCTAAGATATCTTTCAAGACAACGGTTTTAAGACGTGTGACTTCAGCGTAGGTAGAGAGAACACCCTCTGTGCCCAGCCCGGAATATTTGTAGCCGCCAAACGGCATTTCAAAACTACGGAAAAAACTCGCTCCGTTGATAACCACACTGCCGCATTCCAGCGATGTGGCTACCTTCATAGCGATTTTCATATTGCTGGTGAAGATGCAGCCACTCAACCCATATTTAGAGGCATTGGCGATTTCAATGGCTTCCTCAATGGTATCAAAGCCGATAATAGGGACAACTGGTCCAAAAATTTCCATATCGTTGGCTACGTCAGCTTCCTTTGGTACATCTGCCAAAACGGTTGGCTCATAGAATGCTCCGTTGCGCTTGCCCCCCAGCACAATTTTGCCACCCTGTTCCACCGTCTTGTTCACCTGCTCCTCGACGCGTTGCGCCGCCTTCTCGGTTACGAGGCAGGCAATCTGAGTGTTCTCATCAGATGGATCTCCGCACTTGAGTTCCCGAATCCGCTTACAAGCCTTGTCGGCAAACTCGTCCCGGATGCGATTATGGACCAGAAAACGCTTGGATGCACAGCAGACCTGCCCGCAATTGTACATTCGTCCCCAAATCATTTCCTCGACGGCTAGATCCACATCAGCATCCTCATGCACAAGAAAGGCGTCGTTACCCCCCAACTCAAGCGAAATGTGCGCCAGGTGACTGGCAGCAGCTTTTGCAGTTTCAATGCCCACTGCGGTGGAACCAGTGAAAGTGATTTTATGGACGTCAGGGTGTGCGGTCAGTGCTGCCCCCGCCTTGGGACCTTCGCCTGTAAGGATCTGAATTGCTCCATTGCGAACTCCTGCCTCAATCATCAATTGTGTCAATTTGCACAACGTCAATGGGTTTTGATGGGGTGGCTTTACAATTGCGGCATTCCCTGCCATCAGCGTCGGAGCAACTTTCTGGTCAAACAGATCACACGGAAAGTTGAATGGAATGATACAAGCCACCACCCCGATCGGTTCTCGCAGGGTGAATTGAATGGTATTATCCTGACCAGCTTCAATTCCGCTGGGGATGACATCACTGTACAGGTGCTTGGCTTTCTCAATAAATGCCTGGAATCCGATTGAAATGTTACCAATTTCAGCACGGGCTTCTCTGATCGGCTTGCCCGTCTCAGTCGAGAGAGTTTGAGCCAACTCTTCTTTATGCTTATCGACCAGTGCCAGAAATTTACGCAATATTTCAGCACGCTGATGGATCGGAACTCTGGCCCATTCTTTTTGAGCGGATTTGGCTTTTTCCACAGCAATTGCAACATCTTCTGTTCCAGCGTTGGGTACCGTGTCAATAACCTGTCCGGTTGCTGGATTGATGATTTCGATGACCGTTTTGTCACAAGCATCCACAGGCTTGCCACCGATTAACATTTTCATGATCATTCTCCTGTTTTTGAATACTGCTTATTTACCAAAGGCGGTAAATGAAAGCATCAGACCACCGCAAGTGTTGTTGCCGTCGTCTTCATAGCCATATTCGCCGAATGTGAATTCGCAGATAAAAGGTACCTCCCCCACTTCACTCTTGATTTGAGTGACAACTTCATCAATTCGGTCGCCAATGGCGGCACGCCTGCCACCGCAGTGTACCAAGTGAAACGCTCCAACCGGGGAGGATAGTTTTTTCTTGACGATCTTGATAGCATCCCTTGGCGAACTGATCAGTTCGTCAACAGTGGCTTCCATGCGGATGATGGCAGTGCCAACAGCTAGGTTGTTGCCGATGTTCATTGAATAATCATCATTCCCGTTCATCGGGTGGCGAATAGCAACCAGATCACCCAACCTATCCTTTACACCCAGCGGGGAAGTGATCGCTGCCACGAGCAAAGCTCCCCCCATGAGAGAGTCAGGGTCAACGCCTGTCCATGCGGCGTATTTTTTAAGGGCTGGTTTGCCGTCAATTTCGACCAGCTTTCGGTTGCCGTCAATCTTGGTAATAATGCCCATGTCACTGGTCTCATGATAAGCGCCTGTGAAATAGTTCGCAAAGGGCTTGCTGGTGTAGAAGAAAGCCACTGCAATGCCATCGGGGAAAGAGCCTTCTTCTGAGAACAGTTTCCATTCCCCCGAGATACTATTATCAGCAGCACTTCCGCCAAAGAAGGGTGTCCTGCCGATGACATCGGTAATGCCCTTCAAGAAAAACTCTTCTTCTCCTGGAGGTGCCACCATATAGAAATAATCGGGCGGGCAAGTTTTGCCTGCGGATTGTAAAGCTTTCCTCGCCACTTCTTCGCCAGTAGTTCGCGCGCCGCCTGTTTTCGGTAACGCTGCAACACCAACTACCAGATCTTCGTCCGACAGTGCAAGGATCCCCACAAAACCACTTTCACCAGTAATAAATCCTTCTGGTGTGATCACACCCGTAAACGAAGTATTACCAATCACAGGCACGCCGGGAAGTTCTTCGCTGATTCCCTTCAACAATTGATCAAGGTCATAAGCCACACTGGCATAAACAAAAGCAACCTTCGCGCTGGAAAGCCCCACTTTCGCTTTGGCTGCAGCTTCTTTACCTGCCATAAAGGAATTGGCATTGGTACTAGAGCCTGTATTTGCTCCTAACATTGGATTACCTCTTTCTTGATTGTTCTAATTAATAGAGAGATCAATTTGATTGTGCATCGGATTGAATTCGCACCCCTATCCCAAAATAAATGGTACCCCGAACACCAGGCACCAGGCGGGATAGAGCAGTGTTATGAAAGCTTCGATGATATAGGTCCAAGCCACCACCTTCACCGAAGTTTTTCCGTAAGCTAACAAGGCAGCCGAGACAAAAGCCCATACCCACAAAACCGTGCAGATGCCGAAGGTGATCGCCCCCTGGCTCCAGAAGGATACGGAATAGAGGGCAACCCATACAGCGCTGAAGATGGCCATATTACCGAAGGGCAGGAGCCCATAACCCTTCAGGTTGTTCCAGCCGGCTACCAACCAAGCCAGGGAGAGGGTGAGAGCCAGTCCCCCCGCAACGGGGTCCACTTTAACAACCAGGTAGACACTGAGGATGGCATTGATGATCCCCACCAGGGTGAGTATCACGGCTGCTTCTTTGAGGGGGCCCTTGCCCAGGCACGATAAACCGAATACAAAGAAGGCTATTCCAAATAAGAATAAAGCTACACCTAAGATATTCATTTTGATTTACCTCCACTTGATTGAATTTGATTGGCTGATATTCCTATAAAACACGTTAATAAAATAATAGAACGAAAAAAAAGTTTATCAAGACGACATCTATTTTCGTGTTCTATTTTACGGAATACTCGTTCCACCATGCGGAACAGCAGTTGGATTGAGTTTATTCGACGGACTTTCAGGTGGCTTTTATACTTGTTTTTTACATGATGTTGATAAAAGAATTTCCCATCACAATACGTGGTCAGCAGCAACGACCAATCTGGAAAGCTGACACATCATTTCAACTTAATTTAGTAAGTCCATTCAACTCTTCAAAAAATAAAGGTGAATTTCCTCTTTAAGGTTTTTAAACCCGGGTAAACTATCCACTAGACACTATTTTTCCCCAACACTTTTACCTAAGTTAATGCCCGAATCGATAATCTCAGTCTGTGCAGAGATAAGAAAAGCAGTAATTCAACGGTAAAGTGGGTAATAAGTTGCTTTGTGTCAGGGCTTAATTATCCTTAATGCCCAGATCCTTCTCCACCGTCAATGCAGGACCATACTTGATCATCCTTACTTCTGAAGCGGAAAACCACCTTGGAACTTTCTTACGTAAGGGTGACTTAATTCAGGTCGCAACTCTCCACTTATCACACTGCCAGAAAACGATATGTTATACCATGGTATGGTCTTTCAGGTAGGATTACTTTGCTAACATCCAATAGACCAGGTACTTCTGCTTGCTGATCTGTTTCTTCGTTTTTAACTGCGAGTTGGGTCAAATCCACAGCGGAAGAATTCCCCTCCGTCTGCAATGTCATCTCTGCTCCATTCTCTCCAATGCTTGTCAGGTTGTTAAGTTAAGTCGTTTCAAGAATGTTCCCTTGATAATTCTCAATTAGCTAAATCCCTGCTTTATTTTATATTGCGCATGGTCTTCCAGGTAGTTCCATCGGCATTAGCCAGATGACCTCATAAATAATCCCTGCCGCTCCATAATTTATCCCTTTTTCGATTTACCAGCGCTGGTGCACCTGTTCACGGATGGAACGGTCATAGATCGCCTGCACCTGTGCCATCGTTTCTGGCGAGAGCGGTAGAAGGTCAGCCGCGCTGAAATTCTCTTCAGCCTGAGCAGGGCGTTTTGCGCCCGGAATGGCACAGGTGACCGCGTCAAACATCAATATCCAGCGTAAAGCAAACTGCACCAGGCTCATGCCCTGTGGGCAGATAGCTTTGAGTTCCTCCACAGCCTGCAAGCCCTCTTCAAACTCCACGCCAGAAAAAGTCTCGCCACGGTCAAAAGCAGCACCATCGCGATTGAAAGCACGGTGATCGTCCGCTGCAAAACTGGAATTCGCCTTGAACTTGCCGGTCAGCATGCCAGAAGCCAGCGGTACGCGCGCTAGAATACCCACCTTTTTCTTTTTAGTTTGTTCAAATAGCAACTCGGCAGGTCGGTGGCGGAACATATTGAAGATGATCTGCACGCTCTGCACATTGGGATATTCGATGGCTTTCAGCGCTTCTTCCACTTTTTCAACGCTCACGCCGTAGTAGCGCAGTTTTCCGGCAGCTACCAGGTCATTCAGTATCCCGAATACTTCGGGCATGTAATACACCTCGGTAGGTGGGCAGTGCAGTTGCAATAAGTCAATCGCATCCGTTTCCAGATTCTTCAAGCTGCGTTCCACAAAAGCAGTCAGGTTAGCGCGGTTGTAGCCGGATGCCACATGCGGATCCAAGCGCCGTCCGGCTTTGGTGGCAATGTAGAAAGGCTCTTTTCTCTTTTTGCGCAACTGCGCCAGCAAGCGTTCGCTGCGCCCATCGCCATATACATCGGCTGTATCGAAAAAATTGACACCCAAATCAAGGGCACGGTGCAAGGCTGCAATGGATTCATCATCTCTGGTAGCGCCCCAGCTGCCACCGATTGCCCACGATCCAAAACTCAGCGCAGATATCTTCCACCCGGTACGTCCTAATTCGCGGTATTGCATTCTTCATCCTCCCACATTCTATTTTACTATTCCAACGCCATGTATGAGTTGTCTGTCTCTGACAATATAACATAAAATAATGATACAGTTTTTTCATTCAAACACTTTAAGATATTCCTCAGTGTTCATCCACAAACAGATAAACTCAAAACACCCGCAATTTGGCGGGTGTTTTGCATAACTACTTAAAATTTGATCCACAATTTGTTTCGGTGAATGCGACAAAGGTTTTTGAGTATTTTTATTTCAATGTTTTTATTTCATTGGCTACATCCACGAAGTATTTCTTGAATGTTGAATACGCTTCAAGCATTGAGTAATGTCCGACACCCTCCATAAATATCAGTTTGCTGCCCTTAACCTGGTCGGCTAGTGCTTGGGAGGTTTGTGGTGGAGTACCTGGATCATAGGTACCGGTTAATAAGTAAAGCATGCATTTTGATGTATCGATATCCTGTGCTTTACCGGTGAGATTATGATCAAAGTAATAATAGTATAAATCACCACCAAACACTCCCGGTCCACCGGCGCTATACACCCAGCCGACCTCACGACGAGAATTAGGAGTAGTGTAAGGGTAAGGAGCAACAATGCTTTCGTTCGCAGCGCCTTCATAAAGAATACTAACCTGAGGATTAACATGTGCAAAGCCCAGAGAATCTATCATCTCTGAAGAAACGGCTTCTTGTGAAGTAGAGAGCCCTGCACCAATTCCAACTGCCGCTCGGAATTTTTCGGGGCGATAATAGGCGAGGTCAGGAGCTAGATGCCCACCCATTGAGCAACCCATGTAAGCCGGTCGGTCCAAATTAAGAGCTTCAATGAACGCATCCATAAACTTGAGGATAAAATCCAACTCCAAACGATATTCATGGTTCCACCATGGATAATTAAATGGTGGTAATGATTTACCATGGTAAGGCAAATCATAAGCAATAAACCGAAAATCTTTTGTGAAATCCGGGTCATTCATCAAAAAGCGATATTCTCTACTATCCGTTCCGGCTGTATGCTGCAACAAGAATGGGATCCCCTGACCGGATTCCTCATAGTAAACTCTGTATTCAATTCCATCAATTGTTAGATAAACATAATGCCCTGTCACGGCATCAAAACGCACATCGGGTTTTTGCGGTTCTGGATCAACATCTTCAAATTGATCGTTGTAAAAACGTCGCATTTGTTTAATTATCTCTGACATATACGGCGTGTATTGTATCGACATTAAATTGGAACTCGTCTTTATGCCATGGTAAGCTGAAGCAACTGTATAAGCATTGTAGAATGGCGGAGGGCTCACGTGCAGCATTTTCTCCCATTGTTCATCCGTAGCACATACGAAAATATCTGCTTCTTCATCAACTGTAGTCTTTTCACATTTCACAACTGTGCCATTCTCATAGGTTATTAACCAAGCTTCATCACTAAACCCCAATTTCACAACACCCGTAAGACCACGGCTGAATCGTTTAATAATATATTTCTTGCTTACTTCATTTACAAATTTTTCCATATCAAAATTAATCATTGTTTTGCCTCCAATAGCTTGTCTTTTGAATCGAGGTCATCCTAGTTTTATATTGATTCGCACCTCCCATGGAAATTAAATGCTTATCAACAACACTTTGTTGAATAGATTTAGCTAGTTATTATGATTATATCGATTGCTTTTTTTGAAACAATGTCAATTACAAACAGATATGCCCTTTTTGACCTATTTTTTGCAAATTGATCATAAAAGGGCATATTGAAACATTAATGTCATTGTCAATCACCTAAGCATCCCATAGAATCAAAATTAGAAAAGAATTACACGTTACGTATAGGAAACTACATGGTTCATAAGAAATTGAGTTACAAATGGTTAATCGCTTTTATCTGTTTCATAATGTTCTTCGTCATTCTTGGTTTAGGCAATTCCACCTCGAATTTATACATTGTTCCTGTAACTGAATATTTTGGGTTCAATCGTGGTGATTTTTCATTAACCTTTACAATAATCACAATCATTGGCATGTTAATCCAAT
Organism: Anaerolineaceae bacterium; assembly: GCA_003446605.1. Lineage (GTDB taxonomy): Bacteria > Chloroflexota > Anaerolineae > Anaerolineales > Anaerolineaceae > UBA4781. The sequence continues at coordinate 7,389 of DMDF01000130.1, read as the reverse complement.
TGTTTTTTGGATACTTCCTGGAACGTTGGGGGATACGTTCTCTGGTGATCGGGGGGGCAATACTTGCTCCGATTGCATATCTGCTGTTCTATTGCGCAAATTCCTTATCCATGTTTTACATTGGAGCAGTTATCCTTGGTATTTGTTTCGCATTTACATCCACTACTTCTATTTCCATCCTCATCAATAAGTGGTTTGATAAAGATCAAGGAACTCTTCTTGGAATAATCTCTGCAGGTAGTGGTTTTGGGGGCGCACTTTTTACACTGATTATCGGAAACCAAATTACCCAAAACGGTTTTAAATCCGCTTATTTACTATCTGTATGGATATTGCTGATCGCGGCAATACCTGTTTTACTTTTTGTCAGATCAGACCCATCCGATATAGAAAAAAAGGAGAGAGAAGATCGCAACTCAGAAAGAATAGAACACAGTACGAATACAAAAACCAAAATATCCTTTAAAACCTTCATAGGTAACCCGCATAATGCCATCGGCATACTTGCTGTTTTTTTAATGGGGATCACCATTCATCCGGTTTTAATAAACACCCCTGCCTACTTAATAGAAATGGGATTTGATACAGAATTTGCGACAAATGTATCCAGTGCAATTTTTTTCGTCCTTGCCTTCGCGAAAATAATATTAGGAATTATCCATGACAAATTAGGTATTAAGACAAGTTTATATATCGGTTTAATTTCTTTTGTTTTATGTTCCGTAATTTTATTATTCTCCAAAGCACAGTGGTCTATTTGGATAATGACTATTTTTATGGGTATCGCAGTTTCAACACTCTCTGTCATTGTTCCCCTTTATGTAAAAGCTCTTTTAGGGAAAAATGATTATGAAAATTTTCTTGGTTTCTTTATGGCTATTTTATCTGCCGGGGTAGCTGTTGGGGTTCCCATCATAAACTATGCCTACGATTTCTCTGGAAATTATTCAGGAATTATTGGTGCGTATGCAGTTCTTGGTTTACTTGCTTTGGTACTGGCAATATTTTCACTCAGAAAAAAACAAATCCAATATACTTCCTAAAAGGAATTGGTTAAAATAAGAATCTAAGCGTAAAAGGATATGAATACTCACATTCCTGAAAACATCAAAAGCATAAGCAAGGAATTTGAGCAGTTAACAAGGCAGCAATGTTATTTTTTGCCCGAAAAAGATTTCCTGTCTAATGAATTTGAAATAGATGAAAATTATCCAAATTTTTGCCAGGAAATTATAAAATCTGAGACGGGGATTTATCTGTGCAAAAGAAAACACCTGACAATGATCAATTGTGCTATTACACAGAAAGAACCTGAAATTTCCGTTTGTCATGCTGGACTATATATAATTATTGTCCCTATCATTTCCCAAACAGAACCTATCGGCGTATTCCAAATATTTTTTGCCTCACAGAGTCTTTTGCCCAACACCATTAAACAAAAAGATTTTTACAAACAAAAATATCATTGTGATGAAAACGCATTAATAAAATCAATTACACAAATACCAACTGTCAATACACAAATCTTGCGCGCGGTTGGTAATCTTTTGTTCTCTCTTGTTCAGATACAGCTGCAACCAGATACTCCCGCCAATGGAGATATTCCAGATTTTGATGTAGAAGATCAATTCGATGTCAATAACTTGTCCTTCAATCCTTTTTCCCAAAATTCTCTCTCTAATCTAATCCATCTTAATAAAGATGATAAATACTATTATCAAACTTCCGACAACGTTCTGGAAAAATGCTTCAACCGCATATTTGTTGATATTCGCGTTGGACAGCTCGTAAGAGCTAAAGAAAACTTTAAATCAATTTTTACTGCTGTTTATCTCGAAGAGGATTTGGAAAAAGAAAAATACGCTGCAATCTTTCTGATTCTTAAATTTAACGATAATCTCCTTCGTAGAATTTCCTATTACCAAGAAGTGTATGACATAACCTTACCCATTCTACATAAAATTTCCCGTGCTCAGGCTCCATCAGATATCAGACACCACATTAATGATTATTTTGATTCAATAACTCAGATTTATCAAATAAAAAAGAAAAACAGGATTGTCTTAGTCAGCAAAATTGTTCAATATATTGAAGAAAATTACGGGCGACCATTCAAAATAAAAGATATGGCAGAAGAAATGAACGTGTCAACTTCTCATGCCAGCAGAACATTCAAAGAGCAAATGGGAATTAGCATAAAAACATATGTTAATGAAATACGCATGTATAATGCCCAGCATTTCCTTCGTTATACAAATTGGTCGGTTAACCTAATCGCTGAAAGGGTTGGTTATTCTAATGTGCGGAGTTTTTATAAAATGTTTGAAAAACATTTCAATATTCCCTGCACAAAATTAAGGCAGAGTTTCAATACCAAAACAATAAAGGCAGGGAACGATGAAAACACTGAGAGTTGATACAAGCAACCAAGCAATCCATTACGAGGAAAACAAATCAGATTATCAATATCTGGGTAATCGCGGTCTCGTCGCAAAGGTAGCAATGGATGAGATCCGTAGGGATTGTGATCCTCTCGGCTCCGAAAATAAATTCATCATTGCTCAAAGCCTTTTGGCAGGTACCAATCTGACCACATCAGGTCGTATGTCGATTGGTGGAAAAAGCCCGCTAACAGGCGGCATTAAAGAATCAAATGTAGGTGGTATGGTTGGGAAAGCCTTCACTGAGCATGGTATCAAAGTAGTAATCATTGAAGGCATGCCATTGAATAATGAACTATATATTCTCCTTGTCGAAAATGACGGTACAGCCAAGTTAGTGGAGTGCAATGACCTGGCAGGAACAGGAAATTATTCTGTAGTAAAACAATTGAGGGAAACCTATGGCGAAGATACAGAGCTGCTTGTATGTGGTCCAGCCGGTGAAAAACTTTTTAAGAATGCCTGTGTAATGGCAACGGATTTTTCAACTAAAGAACCCTGCCGTGCTGGTGGCAGAGGAGGATTAGGTGCAGTACTTGGAGCAAAGGGAATCAAAGCAATTGTTGTGAAAAAAGCACTGCATCCATATAAAGCTTCCCCTGCTCTACCAGAAGAATTCAAAGCCAAGCTGGTCGAATTCCATAAAGCGACCGCGACACATGCTGCCACACAAGCTAGAACAAAATTTGGCACCTTTGGTGGCGTACGGAATAACGAAACAAATGGTATCTTGCCCGTAAAGAATTTCCGCTCCATCCATTTTGACGCAATCGACAAAATTGATGGACAAGCCATCGTTGATCAACTCGAGAGGAATGGCGGACGGTATGGATTATCTTGTCAGTCGGGTTGTATCATCAAATGCGCAAATTACTATGTAAACAGCTATGGGCAACATACTGCCTCATCTCTTAACTATGAGACCCTAGGATTATGTGGTCCGAACTGTATGATTGAGGATCTTGATGATATTGCAGAGATCAAACAACTGTGTGATGACTTTGGGATTGACTCTATCGAAATGGGAGCTGCAATTGGTTTGTTCATGGAGGCAGGGTTAATACCATGGGGCGATGGAAAAGCTGCCCTTGATATGATAAAAGATATAACAAAGGATGGTCAATACTCCAAATCTGTGGGGCAGGGTTTAATTGCTTTGGGAAAAGAATTGGGTGTCACGAGAGTGCCAGCTGTTAGAGGGCAAGCATTCGCAGCGTACGATGTCCGGAATAACAAAGGGATGGGACTCTCCTATCTGGCAGGTACCATGGGCGCAGACCACACATTTGGCTCCGGTAGACCAGATCAAGAAGGAAGCTACGTATCCAGTTCTATTTATATGATGAAATTTATTGCTGCACTGGATAACATCTTTTGCACATTTGCATCTATACCCATGATGATGGACCAAACCATCATGGGATTATTTTTAGGTGTTCTATCTGCATATTTTGGAACCCCTTGGGGTATCGAACAGCTGATTAAAATTGGAAACGAAACGCTCGTCAACGAATATCAATTCAATCTGGAAGCAAATATTGATGAGGCTTTGATGCCAAAAATGTTTGTTGAAGAGAAGTCTGAAATTACCGGAACAGTATTTGATGTACCCACATCCGAAATCGTATCCATTAAAGAAGCCTTTATTGGAAACCTAAAAAATGAGACTCAACGTCAATAATGAATTAAAAGAATACCCGGAAAAAATCCTTCTCCGTGATATTGTTGCTTCAACAAAAGTTGATTTTCATTATCTGAATGGCAGCATGCTATGTACCCTTAACGGGAAAATCATCAATCCCCCTTATGACTTTGAGCTCAAGGAAATGGATCAAATTATGATCCTCCCGATAGTTCAAGGTGGATAAAATCTTTTTAGGTAGTTCAAACTTATCAAGAGTCAGATAAAGGACTAACAAAATTAAATGGCACCCAAAGGTATATGCTGCCATTTTGAAATACTGCAATTATGGAAATTTCAAACAGGCAATCACATACAAGGGAGATTGATTGTGTAAACGAACAAATGGTGCATTCGCATTTGAACGCACCATTTTCGTAACCATAAAATCATTATCCATAAATGCAAAAAAGGGCAAACAAGGGCAAACAAGAGGGGTTCTTCTCACATTTGCTTTGTGCTAGGCTCGAACCGCTGGCTCAACCTTGTATCCGCTTGCTCCCTATTCTTTTTAGAAGGTATGCCCGACTTGATTCTCGTAGGAGTGGCAGAATTATAAATTTCGCTCGTCAATCACGATGCTGATAATATAAATCCCAAATGGCACAAGTGTACATGCTGTTAAAAAGAACCATAAGACATCTCCGGATAGATCTGGCAAGCTACCATTAGCTGCAAAAGAAGCCCACATCAAACCGATATAAATAAGTACTCCAGATACCCAATAAGCTTTATTTCCCGCGCGAGCACGAATCAACAAAGTACGTTCATCTCGATCTTCCACAGTCATACGCCCGGTAATTTGATCGTTTTTCAGGGCAGCGCGATGGAGCACTAGATTCCCTATCCCATATCCTGCCAACAGAACGCCTAACCCTATAATGATACGGTAATTATAGGGTTGGTCAGTATTTTGCAATTCTACGATTATCCCCACAATACCGGTCAGAATCCCAGCAATCACCAGGGTCCAGCCTGTATGCAATTTTCTTTTCATCCACTTTGTTTTGTTATTCATATTTTTCCTCCTCTTCCGAATAAATAAAAATATCTTCCACTTGCATCTTGAACAATCGCGCCAGCCTGAAAGCTAGTAGGATAGATGGATTGTAGCGCCCACCTTCCAACGAGTTAATCGTTTGTCGCGAGACTTCTACCCGATCAGCTAACTCCTGCTGGGTCCAATGCTGTTCCGCACGCAATTCCTCCAACCGATTCTTCATAGCACCTCCAATGTAAAGCTGACTGTACATATTATAGTAAAGTTTGCTTTACATGTCAAGTGTGCTTTACAATTGGGTATTCTCCCTGGATAGAAATCCTAATTTAGGAGGGAGCAATCGATTTTTTTGAAGAAGGGGAAGTCTTATTTTCCAATTTCCTGGATTTCTTTTCCAACATTTGTCATTTCTTAAAAATAGTGATAATATTTCGTGAACATCTGAATATATATTCAATTGTTTGGAGAAATACTATGAATCCTGCATCTTTTATTCTTGACGAACATACTGCTGCCCACGTGGCAGAATTGTTCAGTATTTTCAGCGACACCAGTCGGGTGCGTATCCTTTCGGTGATCGTAGAGGAAGAAATTAACATCCAGACCCTTGCTAAACTGGTCGGTATCACCGAATCAGCCGTCTCCCACCATATGCGCAGTCTGCGCCAGATGCGCATCGTACAAGCCCGTCGAGACGGCAAAGAAGTTTTTTACAGCGTGGTTGACCCACACATCATCGCACTATTTCATCAGGGAGTAGAACATGTCAAAAATGGATAAATCCTCAAAGATGGGTTTAACAAGTGATGAGGTCCTGTCACGGCGCCAGCAATATGGAGAAAACCGCTTGCCGGCTGAAAAACCTGTATCAAAATGGACCCTGCTGCTCAACCAGTTTAAAAGCCCGCTGGTTTACATCATTTTGGTAGCAGCGCTCGTTTCGCTTATCGCCAACGAGATCAGTGATTTTGCCATCATCATTGCAGTGGTCATCATTGACGTATTCATGGGCTTTATGCAGGAAAATCAAGCCCAGAAGACCTATACCGCCCTCAAAGGGCTGCTCAAGCCAACCACCACCGTGATGCGTGATGGAGAACGCCGCGAGGTGGAAGTATGGGAGCTGGTACCCGGAGATATCGTGATCCTTAATGCCGGTGAAAAAGCACCCGGAGACGGACGCTTGATCGAAGTCATCAAGTTGACCATTGACGAAGCCATTCTCACCGGTGAAAGCGAACCGATCACCAAGTCCGTTGAAGATACAGTTTTCATGGGCACCACCGTCCTGACCGGGCGCGGGCTACTGGAAGTGGTTTCCATCGGAAGCAGCACCGAGCTGGGACGGATCGCCATCAGTTTGCAGGAACACGTTGAAGAAGATACCCCTCTTCAAGTTCGCTTGAAGGCATTCAGTAAAACCCTCACCTGGATCGTGGTAGGGTTCACGCTGGCAATTCTGGTTGCCGGTCTACTGATGGGGGGTGAATTCCTGGATATGCTGCGTACTTCCATTATTCTGGCGATTGCCGCGGTGCCAGAAGGACTGTTGATCGCCGTTACGGTCATTCTGGTGCTGGGCATGCGTAAGATACTTAAACGCAACGGTCTGGTGAAACGCCTGCAAGCAGTGGAAACGCTGGGCTCGGTAACCGTCATCTGCACCGATAAAACCGGTACCCTAACCGAGGGACGCATGCGCATTACCCGCGCCAACCTCATGGATGAAAAACGCGCCTACCAAACCATGGTGTTATGCAATGATCTGGAAGGTCCCGTGGATGTCGCGCTGTGGGAATATGCCAAAAGCATGCTCGCCGAGGATCCGCAAGAACTGGCAGACCGTTCAGAACGCCTGGCAGTAGAGCTTTTCAGCAGTGAGACCAAGTTCATGATCACCGCAAATAGTGTGAATGAAGGCAAATTTAATTTTTTGAAAGGCGCTCCAGAGATCGTACTGGAGATGTGCCGTATTGAGAAAGACGAAAAGGCGCGCATGCTTGCTCAAGTTGAGGAATGGGCAGGGGAAGGGCTGCGTTTGCTGGGGCTGGCTTATCGACCGGATAATTCACTGGAAGATCATAGCGGCTACACCTGGCTGGGATTGTTGGGAATGGAAGACCCGTTGCGAGAACAGGTGCAGGAATCCATCGAGATCGCCCAAAAAGCTGGCATTCAGGTGAAAATGATCACCGGTGACTACCGCATCACTGCCGAGCGCATCGCACGCAACATTGGTCTCATGCACGAAAACGATGAGATCATTG
>DMDF01000162.1 GCA_003446605.1 Anaerolineaceae bacterium | reverse complement strand
AATCAATTTGTCTTGATTTTCGGATCTCCTGGCTACCTGCAAGGCGGCGTAAATGGCAGCTCCAGAGGAATAGCCAACCAGCAGACCTTCGAGGTGGGCTGTTTTGCGGGCTGTTTCTCGGGCTTGCTCACCTGTCACCTGGATGATCTCATCAATGATATTCGTATTAAGAATGTCGGGAATAAAACCAGCCCCAATTCCTTGAATGGGGTGTTTCCCGGGTTGGTTACCCGACAGTACCGCGGATTCGCTCGGTTCTACAGCGATTACCTGAACTCCTGCTTTTTTCTGTTTAAGAACTTCTCCCACTCCGGTAATTGTTCCACCTGTTCCAACACCAGATACGAGGATATCAACATTTCCATCTGTGTCACTCCAGATCTCCTGGGCGGTTGTCTCGCGATGAATTTGTGGGTTGGCAGGGTTTTCGAATTGATTTGGGATGTAATAACGCGCATCATCCTGTGCCATTTGTTGGGCTTTCTCAATAGCGCCTTTCATTCCTCTATCAGCCGGGGTCAGTACCAGGTCAGCGCCGTATGCTTTCAAAATTAATTTTCGTTCCTCTGAGGCACTCTCCGGCATGACCAGTGTGCAGCGATAGCCGCGTGCGGCACTGATAAACGCCAATCCAATGCCGGTATTCCCGCTGGTCGGCTCAAGGATGATCGTATCCTCTTTGAGCAAACTTGCTTCCTCAGCAGCCCGGATCATGGATAATCCGATACGGTCTTTCACACTGTGAGATGGATTGAAATATTCAAGTTTAGCTGCAATTTGAGCAGCACTACTTTCATTGATCTTGTTCAACCAAACCAAAGGAGTATTTCCTACCAGTTCTGTTATATTTTGTGCAATTCGCATGATTTCTCCAATTCTTAGTATTTAAAATCAAAAAGCCATCCTATGGAGGGTGAGAAGAAACGGGGCTCACCGCGCTGCTACCGGATGGCTCAAAGGCTCATTTTAGGTGCAGGACGATTTATGTGAAGCCCCGCGAGTTACAGATGCAATTTTTGTTCATCATATTATTGTGAATAAATATTAAAATTATCATAAAAATAGTATTCCTTTTTCAACAGATTGTCAAGATAACGGATGAAAAAAACTTTTAATCTGATACATCGTATATAAATAAGACCAAATGGAGGTGAACATGCGCAATCGAATATTTTGGGGTATTGTCCTGATCATTCTGGGGTTACTTTTCTTATTTGGATATCAGATGGGCTTACCTGTCTGGAGTCTTATCTGGCCATTTATGATTATTGTGATCGGGTGTTGGATTTTACTGATCCCCGTCTTATCTAAAGGAATGGAGATTGTGCAGGAAGAATTCTCGCTACCGCTGGAAGGTGCGCAGCAAGCAACCATCAAGATTGAGCATGGTGCTGGCACAATTAACCTGAGGTCTGCAGATCTGCCAGATCAATTAATCACAGGTAATTTCGTAGGTGGAGTAAAATCCAGTGTTTCCTCTTCTCAAGGGAAATATCGCATCAAGCTGCAAAGCAAGGTCGAATTTGTAAATTTCCTTCCCCGTTTTCAAAAAGAGAAGCGCTTATTGTGGAATCTATCCATCAACCGCACTGTCCCGCTGAAAATTAAAATGGAAACCGGGGCAAGCGATAATCACCTGGATTTCAAAGATGCTCAACTGGAAGAGTTGCATCTCGAAACCGGTGCATCTTCTACCGAAATAATCTTGCCTGAGAATTGTGCTTTGACGCGGGTTAATGTGGAGTCAGGCGCTTCCGCGATCAAGATTCATGTCCCCGAGAAGGTAGCTGCCCGCATTAAGGTGAGTGGGCTCATTGGCAAAACTATCAATATGGATCGCTTTCCACAGAATGGCGACTGCTACCAGTCTCTCGACTATGAAAAAGCCAAGAATCGAGCGGAAATTAATGTGGAATCTGGTGTTGGATCGGTTGAAATCGATTAAACTTAACATGATAGATAATGGAGGTAACAATGAATGAACGACTTTCTCGCAACAATCAAGATAAAATAATCGGAGGCGTATGTGGGGGATTGGCAGAATTTTTCAAGATCAACCCGATTATTATCCGGATTTTCTTCATACTATGGGTGGTATTGGGTGAATGGGGAGTGCTCGCATATTTCCTTTTGTGGTTGATCGTACCGCCTCAGCAATATGAGGGGGCGAATTTTCAGATCAATGAACTGGGTGCACGCTTCCAGCTGATGGGGTATGATATCCGCGATATGTTCCAGAACCCCTCCTCCCAATTACTCACTTATGGGGGTGTGGCTTTAGTAGGTGTTGGCGTGGCTACACTTTTACGATCTTTAGGCGTTTTGCCAAATTGGAATACGACTTTAATTTGGGCAGGATTGCTGATAGTGGGTGGTGTTTTCGTTTTAGTGAGAACCTTATCCAAAAAGAAATAAAGAGAAGACCCTCCCAACCGATTGAGGGGGGCAACCGGCTGGAAGGGCATTATTATGATAACATGTAAAAAAAAGCTGTGCAAGCATATACAAAAAACTCCGGGAACTTTTCTCAGAGTTCTTCGTTTTAACCATAGACGAATGGAGGCAGAATGATTAAAAAAATTATTTTATCTGGAATGCTTGTCATGCTTATGGTTTTTGTTGCGGCATGTAGCGGGTCACAAACAACGGTAGCAGAAGATGCACAGGTCCAAAAACGAATCACGGTATCTGGTACAGGGCAGGTAAGGGTAATTCCGGATGTCGCTTATATCAATATTGGAGTTAGGAATCAGGCAGCCAGTGTGTCTGAGACGCTTGACCAAAATACACTTCAAGCCCAAGCGATAAAAGATGAATTGGTAAATTCAGGCGTGGCGGAGGTGGATATTCAAACCTCCAGCTTCAATGTCTATCCACAATACAATTATGATTATGAGGGCAATATTACCGACACCGTCTTTATTGTAGAAAACAGTATCTATGTCACCGTTCGCAATCTGGATGATCTGGGAATGCTTTTAGGAAAAGTCACTGAAAGCGGTGCCAATTCAATCTATGGGATCAGCTTTGATGTGACGGATAAGACCGAAGCCCTTAAGCAATCACGAGAATTGGCAATTGCGAATGCGAAAAACCAAGCTGAAGAGGTGGCAACGACAGCAGGTGTAAAGCTGGGTGAAATTATCAGTATTGATATCTATTCCAGCGATACCCCTTATGTTATGGATAGTTCTGGGATGGGCGGGGGCTATTACCCGCAATCAGCAACGAAAGTGCCTATCTCTGCTGGTAATTATGTGATCAGTTCATCGGTGACCATACAATTTGCGATTGATTGAGAATAGAAGAGCTGTCAGACCATTGGCAGCTCTTCTGTTTTTACGGTATCCAGAAATGGGAAATGATGAGGTATGCTACTGCTCCCCCAACCAACCAGGTATCTATACGGTCGAGAATACCACCATGCCCAGGGATGAGTTTCCCGGAATCCTTGCGGTTGAAAGTCCGTTTGAAAAGACTCTCTAACAGGTCTCCAATTGGGCTGATGATGCCCAGTATAAGCCCCAGCAGAATTGCCCGTTGGATGGTAATATTCGCAGTTCCATATGTGAATATCAAGGTAAACAGAAAGGCATACAATACCGTAAAAAGAATACCGCCGGCATAGCCTTCCATGGATTTTTGTGGGCTTACTCTAGGAGCCATTTTATGCTTTCCCCATTTGCTTCCAAGTAAAAAGGCGCCAATGTCACCGCTGCCGATAGCTGGGATTGCTAACAAGACCCACATTTTTCCGTCGGGCAGAAAACGTAAGGAAACCAGATACGAACCGAAATAAGCAATAAATAGAATTCCCGCCATTTCCATGCCAAAAGTTGTGATATTATAAGTTTCTTCGTTTTCGTAGCGATAAAGAGAAATGATCACACCGCTGATGAAGATAGCGGTAAAAACAAGTTCGAAATAAACTCCTCCAAATATGTAGCGCGAAACCGCGCTCAAAACTGCAGAGATGACCAGATAACATCGATTAGGGGCAAGGCTGCTTCCTTGAAATAAATTCCAGTATTCCCAGGCAGCAATTGCCAGGATAGCTGCTACACCACCGGTGAAAAACCAGCCACCTGCCAGAACGAGCCCCACCCCGATAGGAACGATGATGGCAATGCCCAGGATGCGTTTACCCATGGTAGGGTTCTTTTTGTTCATCTTCTGTGCGTCCCCCAAACCTTCTTGAACGTGTTCCATATTCCAGAATGGCTTCACGCAAGGCTTTCTTGTTGAAATCTGGCCATAGTGTTTTTGTGAATAACCACTCGGAATATGCACTTTGCCATATGAGGAAGTTCGATGTGCGCATTTCACCGGAAGTACGAATCACGAGATCGGGGTCCGGGATCGTGCTAGTGTAGAGATGCTGCTTGATCGTTTCCTTGTTGATCTCGTCCGCTGGAATACCTTCTTTGACAATCTCCCTGATGGCATGTACGATCTCATCCTGTCCTCCATAATTGAGGGCGATCGAAAAGGTTAATTTATTGTTATCTTTTGTGAGATCGATAGCATTTTGCATTTTATTTTGCAACGCGGGGCTGAGTTCTTGTTTGCTTCCCAGATGGTGTATCTGAACACCTTGCTCGTTCAGCTCTGGCACTTCTTTATCCAAATATTCCCCGAAAATGTTCATGAGCCCTTCTACTTCATCATGCGGACGTTTCCAGTTTTCGGTGGAAAAAGCATAGATGGTAAGATACCTGACCTCAAAATCAATGCAAGCCCTGATTATTTTACGTAAGCTTTCTGTACCCGCGCGGTGCCCAGCCATTCTGGGTAAGAAGCGCGCTTTTGCCCAGCGACCATTCCCATCCATGATGATGGCAATATGGTTCGGGACGACAGTGATCTCTTGCTTCTTTTTTTTCAACATGGAGTGGATGTTTAGACCTCCATGATTTCTTTTTCTTTACGATCCCCGATGGCATTTACTTCCTCGATCATTTTATCGGTGATCTTTTGGATGCTTTCCTCACCTTGTTTAAGATCATCCTCGGAGATTAATTTCTCTTTTTCAAAATCACGCAGATCTTTGATGGAATCTCGGCGCACATTTCTTATTGCAACGCGTGCCTCTTCACAACGATTGCCGACTATTTTTGACAGTTCAACGCGACGCTGTTCATTCAATGGGGGAATGTTCAGACGGATGACTTTTCCATCATTGATGGGTGTTAATCCCAGGTCTGAACCAAGGATGGCTTTTTCGATATCCTTGATGGATGTTGCATCAAAAGGTCTGATCAGCAATTGGCGAGGTTCAGGAACACTGATGGTGGCAAGCTGCATCAGCGGAACGGGTGAACCGTAATATTCAATAGAGAGTTTTTCAATTAAAGCCGGGCTTGCACGTCCTGTGCGAATACCAGCCAGGTCATCTTCTAATGATTGAATTGCGCTTTTCATCCGCTTTTCAGCATCGTGTGTAGCTTCTTGTATCATCGCATCCTCCTTCAAGACAAGAATAAAAGGGTGTTTGGTTCCGATCGTATTTAAGCATACCTCAAATGAACTAAAAATTCCATGAAGCTAAGCACCTTACACAAGAGAATTGACAAATAAGAACAAAAGTTCTATAATATGGATGAGGGAATGATGAATCAAGGAATGTTATGGTTTGATGATCGAAAAGATATTCCGGATGAGCAGAAGATTGCAGCCGCGCTCAAATTTTATGAACAAAAGTATGGTAGGAGACCCAATTGCTGTTATATCCACTCCTCTACTGGGGCGGAGATAGACCAAACTGAATTAAAACTGCGCATAGAAGTAAGCCAATACATCCTCCCCAACCATTATCTATTGGAAGAAAATTAGGGTGCGGACTTTTTTCGAGAGATTGTTTTCTTTATCTTTGCCCATAGAGTTTTAAAAAAACTTGGGTGGAATTTGATCAAGAAATCCTGGGTGGCTTCTTCAAAGCTTACATCCTGATTGGATTCTGCTTTCAAATACGCCAAGTGTTCGATGATCCAGAAATATAGATCTGCTTCGGTACGCTCCGGGAATATGTTGAGGATCTTCCTTTCGCGAATGATTTTCACCAGTGGCAAATAAATATACTCATACCAGCTGGAAACAGCTTTTTCATAACTGATCTCATGATGCAGATATTCACTGGCGTAAAAGCGATGCGCGTCAATGTGTTCTTGTAGGCGATCGAACAGCCCCGGGATGCTTAATTGGATATCTGCGTCTGAGTGCAGCTTCTTAATTCCGGTTTTCTCATAGAATTGATTTTGTTCTTCTTTCAAGATCAACTGATTAAAATCAAAATTGCGATCGATTTCATAGGGCACCTCGATTTTGACAACATGGGCGTCAATCCATTTTTGACCGCGTTTTTTTGCCACCGATACACGATGGTTGCCATCCATGACAAAATAGAATTCCCCGATCTGGTAAACATCTACAGGAGGAAGGATCTCATCACGCAGGTACGCCCGATCGATCTTTTCCCATCGGCTGCGGGTGTGTTTTTGGCGGGGCAGGAAGGCATCATCAAAATCAGCGTAGCGATTTACGCTGCCAATGATTTTATCGATATTGATCTCCTGAAGACCGGCATCATATTGCTGGCGAATGGATACATGGCTCAGGATGTCATTAAACGCCACAAGTCTTGTTTTATTTTGCCCCAGCCATTTTTCAATGGATCGTACGAATCCTTTAAAATAGGCATCCTCAAAATCATTCCTGGATTGCTGATGAAGAGACTGATCACTCATAGTTATTACTCCGGTTCTTTTATTTTTCTTTAACTGATATCTCCTGCAGGCGGTACCCATAGGTATTGATGATGGTAGTGCTGCCAAATTGAGTGATCATAGGGGTCTTTTTCGTGAAATCATAAACATGCCCATGAAAGTGATAGCGGGGTTTAAATACTTTTAACACCCACAAGAATGCTTTGATTCCCTGGTGAGGAACGTCGTTTTTATCGTGAATGCCCCAAGGTGGTGCGTGTGTGACAAAAATATCTAGATACCTGCCTGAAAGCGCGAAATTAGCCATCAAGGAAGGCACCAGCTGGAATACATATCGCCACATAGTTGCCTGTGAATATTGGTAGGCACCATTGTTGTAGAGATGACTTCCCTGAACCCCGCCAAGTAAATACCCCTTCTCATTTTTAATGGAGCGCAGATGCAGGTCAATACTTCCCCAGGGGTGCTGGTGGATCACACCGGATTCTGTCTCGTATGACCTGGCGTGATTACCGCGCACGAAATAAAGGGGAACATTGAAGGTGCTTACCAGATATTCAAGGTACTCATAGGGTAGATCGCCGGAACTGATGATAAAACGCACATCCTGAAGGTCTTTTTGCGTCGATGGGTTATAAAGCGAGGTTGATACTTTATCGCTGACTACCAGGATGCGATCGCTCATCATTCTGTTCCTGAAGTTCCCAATGCGGTGGCGAAAGCGATCGCATGGCTCTTCGAGTGGGAGATGCTCACCGACCAGCTCTGAAGCTGTTGATCAGTAGCAATGGCTTGAGCTGCCCCATGTAGTATCAAGGTTGGTTCACCAGCTGTGCTACTCAGAATTTCAATATCCTGCCAGCCCACTGTGCCGATTCCGCATCCCAGTGCTTTTGCAACAGCTTCTTTCGCTGCAAACCGACCGGCTGCCGATGCGTTTGTCTTAATAAGCGCCAGCTCGCGGGCTGTAAATACCCTTCTGAAGAAACGATTGCGTATCTCGGGGCTTTGTTCATCGAAACGTTCGATCTCGACGATATCAACCCCTGTCCTAATGATCATGATCTGCGTTTGCTCCTGCACTTATGATAACCAATTTTTCAGGGTCAAGGTAGGCATTTGATACTGAAAGGATCTCTTCAGGAGTGATCTTTAATATCCGGTCGG
Source organism: Anaerolineaceae bacterium (assembly GCA_003446605.1). GTDB lineage: Bacteria > Chloroflexota > Anaerolineae > Anaerolineales > Anaerolineaceae > UBA4781. The sequence continues at coordinate 6,940 of DMDF01000162.1, read as the reverse complement.
CGTAACTCTGGAAATAATCCAGCCCCAGATCGAATCTCTCGATGGAAAGCAGGGCACTGGCAATCCCTGCATTAGATTCAAGCGACATGGGTAAGCGCCCGATCAGATGTGTCTGGGAATCGGAGAGTTCTTCCTTGGTGACAGGACGTTCAAGATAGTTCTTGATCTCATCCACGATCAGTACGATCGTTTTTTCCACATTCTGAGGGTTCACTCCCGCGTTAAATTCCCAGCTACCCGTTTCGGGCAGCGCATTCAGACTACTGTAAGCATAATATGCCAGACCCTCTTTATTGCGCACGGATTTCCCGATACGACCGTATAAACCAAATTGACCCAGCACATGGTTGCCCAGGTAGGCAGGGTAATAATCAGGTGAGGTCCGCGCAGGTCCTAAAGTACCCAGTTGGATTTCACTCTGGCTTTTCCCTTCGATAGGTACGTGAATTCGAATGGATTGAGTGGGGGCGTGGATTTCTGGAAAAACGGGTTCAGAGGTTGGTGAGACTGTATCCCACGCTTCGAACTGTGAAGTAACCAATTCTTCGATCTGTTCAAGAGGTAATGCACCTGCGATCGCGATCAGTGCATCTTGCGGACTGTAGGTTTTGTGATGGCGGATCAGATCTTCAAGTTGAATGTTCTTGATGGTCTCAGGATATCCATCCACGGGAATACCATATGGGTGATGACCGAATAATGCCCGGTCATATTCAAGGGAAGCTTTTTCCTGTGTATCTTGATCGCGGATGATAAGACCAGTCAGGAATTGGTTGCGCAGCCGGTTGATATATGCCTCGGGGAAAGTTGGTGCAGTAAGGCTATCGAAGATCAAAGCGAGCAGCATGGGGAAATCCTTTACCAGCGAACGACCGTTAAACCAGGTGTTTTTTGTGCCAGCGCTGAAGGTTAAACTGGCTCCCACAGATTCCAGTTTTTCATGGATCTCTTGAAAATTGTTGTTTGCATTTCCACGCAGCAACATGGAGGCAGTGAAGTGCGCGGTTCCGGTCTTATCGGGTGGATCCCAGGCGCCCCCACTGGAGAGCATGCCAGTGATGGTGAGCGATTTACTGTACATATTGCTGTATGCCAGCACTGTGATGCCGTTAGGGAGCTGAAAACGACCAATATTATGAGCTCCTGGAAAATTTGGATGGTTGAGTGTGTTTGTGTTTTGCATGATGTCAATCTTCCTGTGTGGGAGTATAGATCCCAACAATTCTATTCTTTTGTGCGAACTGGGTTTGCGAAAAAGCAAGGATATCCCTACTGCAAACAGAACGCAAACTTGCCACGTAATTCTCATACCAGCTATAATCGGCAAAGATACTGCTGTATCCCATCCAAAAAGCTTGGTTGGTAATGTTCTCGCTGCCATAGGCAAACATGGCTTCCGCTTGCTGGGTGGCACGCTCGATTTCCGCATCGGATACCGCTTCATGCTGAATTCTTTCTATTTCCTCATCAAAAATGCGCAAAGCAACTGCAGGGTCAGAACCTGGCTCAAGGGTCAACACAAAGCTGTATAAGAATGGATCAATGGTGGATTGAATACCACCGCTGATGCTGACAGCCACATCTTTTTCGACCAGCGCTTGGTACAAACGGCTGGTGCGGTTGGAAATGCTGCCACCGCCGAACATGACTAGAGGTGAAGGTCCTGCCAGCAAACTATCAATGACCGCCAGTTTGAAAAAATCAGGATCATTTGCACGCGGGGCATGATACGCTATCTGTACATACAGTGCGTCTCCTGGACCCTGCAGATTGATTCGGCTTTCTTGGGTTGCGCTTGGCTCCTGTGGGATGGATTCTTCATGGTGAACTGTATTGGGGATGGGAGAAAAGATATCCTCGATCTTGCTCTTTAATTCACTCGTTTGAAAATCCCCCGCGATACACAGGATGGCATTGGAAGGTTGGTAATGGGCGCGGTAATAGCTGTATAACTGGTCCCTGGTTATACCTTGCAGGTCTTGCAATGTTCCAATCACATCATGATCGTAGGGATGCACATGGAAGGCTTCTTTTTGGATCGCTGAGTTGAGGTGGAACAGCGGTTCGTTTTCGTTTCCTTCCAGTTCAGAAATGACCACGGTTCTTTCGGCGTTGATCTCTGTTTCGTCAAACAGGCTATTTTGCATACGATCTGCTTCCAAATCAAGCGCCAGGTCAATCTCTGCTGCTGGGAGGGTTTCGAAATAGGTCGTCCAATCCAGGTGAGTCATTGCATTCCAAACTCCGCCCACTCTTGATATGGTTTGATCGAGAATATCGATCGGGTATTTATCGGTTCCCTTGAATTGAAGGTGTTCTACCCAGTGTGAGATTCCCTGGATACCCGCTTTCTCGTTGCGTGACCCAACTCTGTACCAGATCCACTGGCTGATGATGGGTGTGGTGTGAATTTCTTTAAGTAAAACCTGCAATCCATTTTGCAGTTTGAAAACAATGATGTCATTTTCCATGTGTGTTGGTCCTTATTTTGATTATGTAGTTTAAAATAGATTGGATCAAGTTTCTAATTTATGAGTAAATGTTAATACAAAACCAGATGAGGTGTGTATGAATCACAAAGCTGTTGCAGTAATTGGGGCAGGACCAGCAGGCTTGTTTGCCGCAAAAACACTGGCAGATAATGGTATGAAAGTCTTTCTATTCAATCGGGACATCCGCCCGGGCGGATTGGCTGAATATGGTATCTATCCCGAAAAATACCGGTTAAAAACCGGCTTGAGAAAACAATTCATGGGCTTTCTGCTGCATGAGAATATTTTGTATTTTGGCAATGTGGATGTTGGGATTGATAGAGATTATTCATTATCCGATCTGCAAGAGATGGGTTTTAGTGCCATACTGGTGACGACTGGTGCACAGCAGATCAAACATCTGGGGCTTGAAGGAGAAAATCTCCCCAGGGTGTACCACGCCTGGGAGATCGTATCGAATTACAATGATCTGCCGCCATATTCCCAGCAGAATTACCCCATCGGGAAGCGCGTGGTTATTGTGGGAGTTGGGAATGTGATGGCTGATATTGCCCGTTACTGCATCAACAAAGGTGGTGTTGATGAGATACTGGCAGTTGCGCGCAGGGGACCAGCAGAAATTAAATTTCACGAGACTGAATTCGTTCATATTGCACAGAATCTGGATCGAACGGATTTTGAAGCTGAGATAAAACGGGTAACACCGCTGATGCTGAAAATGGGACAGGACCCTAATGAGACCTGGGCTTTTGTTGAAAAAGCGTGTGAGAACTGTGATGAGATAGCCTCCTCAACGAACCTGCGTTTGCGCTTTTTGAAATCGCCCTCGCGTTTTATAGGAAATGAGAAAGATGGATTACAGCGGGTTGAGTTTGTAGAAAATACATTGATAAAAACGAACCACACTACCCGTGCAGAAGCCACATCCTTGAAAACAATCTTCGAAGCGGATACAGTGATCCTGGCGGTTGGCTCATCCGTGGATGCCAGGGTTGGATTGCCTGTGAATAAGTATGAGTTTTCTGTAAGTTCTTTCCCTGAGTATCCTCAAGAGGGTTTATCCTATGAGGTTATGGACCCTGTGACAGAAAAGAACATTCCAGGTATTTTTGTGGCAGGCTGGTCCAGATTGGCAAGCTATGGGTTGGTGGGTATCAGTGGAAGGGACGGAACGAGAGGAGCACAGGCAGCTCTTGCCTATTTACAAGACCATGGAAAATCAGTTGCTTGTGAAAAAATAGAGGATCATGTACGCGGGGCAGAGAAACCAGTTATTGACAAAACCATGGTTGAAGAGCTCTTATCAATCGAGGCTGAGATCGCAATTCAAAGGGGGTTACCAGATTATAAATATTCCACCAACAAAGAGATGCTTTCAGCGCTTGGAATCAGATGAATGAGGAATTTTTGGAAAGATCCTAATCTTGGGGAAGGGGATCATCAGAAAAAAACCAAAAGCTATGGTGTACTCCCCGATGACGATGCCTAACACCTGCCATTCACCCAAGTATGGCAGTGATTCCGGGAAAGGATGGCTGCCGAACCCAAAAAAATCAGCTAATGCAGAGAAAATAGCGATCACCAACCCGGTGCTGATAAAACGGATTCCAATCTCTGCGGCAATACTGAGCGGCTTACCTTGCCACAGAGTGCGCATAGAGAGATACCCTCCCAGACAGAGAATACTCAACCCGATAACACTTACAGCAATCTGGATGAACCCGATCACCGGGCTGCGATCCATCCCAAAAAGGTCGGGTCGAAGTCCAAGTAAAAAAATGAAGAATCCGGTGAGGGTAACGATCAGGTTCCAGTATACCCGTTTCTTGAATGGATCGCCATTCAAATTCGTTTCTTGAGGAATAGTAGGGGAATTATTTTGCGGCATATCTAATCCCGTGTTGGTAGATTTATTATAGTCGTGAATTAAAGAGCGCGTATGAAACGCGCTCTATTTTTTTTCTGTAACACTATCGTGAAAGGCAGATTTATTCAGTCTCTTGAGGAGTATCCTCATCATCTGTTTTATCATCCTCTGCCAGGCTCACATGAATATCACTGTTTTGCAGTTCCTGCTTGAGGAGTTTCATATCCATATCTGCATAAGCGGCAGATTCCACTCTTCGTAAGCTCAGACCGATGCGATGTGATTCAGGTTCGATCTTGATGATGCGCAAAGTAACTTTTTCGCCATCATGCAATACTTCTTTGGGGTGGGTGATGTGAGCATCACTGATCTCGGAAATATGGACTAACCCTTCGATATCATCCTGGATTTTAGCAAATGCACCAAATTTTGTCAGGTTGGTAATGGTGGCTTCCACCAGCATGCCCACTTTGAGGTTTTCAACTTTGTTCACCCATGGGTCATCTTCGAGTTGGCGGATGGACAGACCGATGCGTTTTTTATCTTCATCAATACTAATGACCTTTACTTGAACACTCTGCCCAACTTTGAATTTCTCTGAAGGGTCGCTGATTTCGTCCCAAGAAAGTTCGGATATATGCACTAACCCATCTGCTCCGTTGACGTTCACAAAAACGCCAAAGTTGGCGACGCTGGTGATCTTACCGGTTACAATATCTCCAATTTCCAGGTCTTCAATTACTTTTTCGCGGATAGAATCACGGGTTTCCCCGCAAGCCAACCGTTCCGAAAGGATCAACCGGCGTCGTTCACGATCGACTTCAATCACGCTGACTTCGATATCCTCGCCGACCATTTTACCGTAGCGTTCTTCGGGTGTGTTGCCCGTTGCATCTTTCAATCGTTCATAGCTCAATTGAGAAGAAGGGACAAATCCGTGCAGTTTTCCAAAAGCGACCAATAAACCACCTTTGTTATAACCTGCAATTTTCCCTTTGTAGGTTTCTTTATTTTTGAAAACTTTCTCAGCTTCATCCCAGCTGGTTTCTTCCAATGCTCGGACATAGGAGAGCAACAAATTACCGTTGGAATCCTCTACGGTGATGACGTAAACAGGTAATTCCTGACCAACTTCCAGGCTGGCGAATTCTTCTGGTGGAATTAACTCAAATTCCCGACCACTGATGAGACCTTCTGATTTTGCACCAACGCCGATAAGGATCTGACCTGGAGAAATGCTCGCAATAGTACCGGTTCGAATTTCCCCAGCTTTAGGTAGATCGATGCCGAGCCCCTCCTTTTCCAGCAATGAGGCCATATTGGTGATCTTCTCATCACTGTCGTTTGTATTATTCTCCCCAATGGGGGTATTAGCATCGTTTTGTACCATAATATATCAATCACTCCATCCGTGCGATTATGAATAGCACGATTATAAGGGGTATTGGTTCGGTTGACAACCCCTGTGGAAAACCGAGAGCAAGAAAGGCTTACCTGCGCCTTCGTCGCTTTTTATTTTGAGAATTGTTTTGTTTGTTCTTTTGGGCGGGCGCAGGCATTGTGGGTGCTTCCGGTTTCCTTTGGACAGGCTGTAATCGGAAGATCTGACTCATCACACCCAGGCGTATATTTGCCAGCAGCTCGCGGAACATATCTGAAGATTGACTTTTATACTGCACAAGCGGATCACGCTGCGCGTATGCTTCCATTCCGATGGAAACACGCAGCGCTTCCATCTGGGTAAGGTGTTCTACCCACAGATTATTAATATTGTTGAGCAGTACATGGCGGTGCAGCATAGTTTGAATGTTTTGCCCCAATACATCCTGTAGAATTGTGCGATTTTCTTCGCTTAAATCTCGGATTGGTATATCGGCAGTCTTTTCAAATGCTTGCGGAGATAGAATTTGCTGTATCTTCCCTGAAAGGTCAGGATTTAGCTGGCGCAGGGTCATTTCAGTTTGAGTAAGTCGTTCCATTTCAAATGTGCCGAAACTCGTACCCTGCACTACGCTAATATTTTGCAAGTGATGCAGGATATCCGAAATGAGTTCTTCCGGTTTTTTGCCTTTGATCAGTTCTGCGGCGTAGAAAACGTAATTCAACAGCAAAACCTGTTTCAACATACGTTGATGATTTTGAGGGTTAATGGCAATCCGCTTCCCGTTTGATATATTGAAGAGAGCTATAGTTACCCATTGCTCAGAAGGATCGTTCCCATCCAGATCTTGGACAACCTTTTCAATACTCTTCGCGATTTCGGATTGACCGGAATTAACTGAGTCAATTTTTCGATCAAACAGCCCACTGAGTTCAGATAAATAAAATTCCTTGACCTTCTTCCAATCACCTGTGGTTACTTGTGTGGGAAGGAGTGTAACCTGGTCGCCAATACGCTTATTGATCGTGAACGCAACGCGATTGAGATATTGGGTAAATAGTGCCGAAGAAAATTGCTCTTTGAGTGACCGTACTGCATCACGTTCCCCATTGATGAGTGCCCTAGTTGCATCCTGATCGATCTGCAGGCGGATATGTGCATAGGATTGTAATTGTTGCTTGAATTCTCTGGCATCCATTG
>DMDF01000101.1 GCA_003446605.1 Anaerolineaceae bacterium | reverse complement strand
GCAGCTGATGGCGTTTATGGCTGCGCGATTCAAGGTGCCAAGAGCCCCTTGATCCTGATCGGTTCTTTCTTGAATCGGTTTGGTTCATACGGCGGTTCTTTCTTTGATGCAGATGGCAATCCCACCATCAACAGCCCGGAAGCAGTCATTGCATTAACTGGCATGGTTGAACAGGCTCAGTATGCTCTTCCAACCGCTTCAGCAGTTGCCTTTGACGAAGCATTGGGTGGTTGGTTCACCGGAAAAGCCGCCATGGTCGAATTTTATACTGACCTGCCTGGAATGACCGATGATCCCGAAAGTTCATCCATTGTTGGAAAATGGGGCGTTGGGCACTTGCCGATTGGATCTGGTGAAAATGCGAAGATCGTTGCATCCGTCAATGCTGGTTTCGGTATTGGTGTCTCTGAAGTTGCACCACATCCTGATGCTGCCATGGAGTTCCTCAATTTTGTGGCTCGCCCTGATGTGGCAGCTCGTTATAACACCGTTGTAGGTGGTATTGATCCTGTACGCTATTCAACATTGGAAGACCCGGCATACATTGAATTCGCTGGTACAGAAATCGTGGATGCTATCAAAGCAGCCCATGCGAATGCCATCACCTGGCCGACCAATGCTGAATGGTTCGAACTGCAAGAATCGCTGACCGACAACCTCTCCCTTGCTCTGATCGGAGAAAAGACTCCGCAAGAAGCATTGGATGATACTCAAGCATCCTGGTTGCAGGTCTTGGGTAAGTAAAGTTCTATAGAAAATAGGGATAGGTGTTCATTCAATCTATCCCTATTTTTTCTCCAAGAAGTATGGAACGTGAATCAGGAGAATTAAGTTGAAAAATAAACTAGAACGTCTGAGCCCGAAGATCATGGCTATTCCAGCTTGGATCTTTTTGGCTTTCTTTTCCATAATCCCTTTGATATATGTTCTCAGCACCAGTCTGACGAATTCAACCCTGGCACAACCTTTCAAGGATTTTGTCTGGTTCAGCAACTATAAGCAGGCTGTTCTTGATGAAAACTTTAAAAGGTCACTCACCAATACTTTCGTATTTGCTTTTGTGGTTACCACTCTTGAAACCCTGTTGGGATTTTTGCTGGCGTATGCTGTTCGTGGAATCCGGGGTCTGAGCACGATACTCAGAAGCATCGCTCTGCTTCCCATGTTCACTCCACCAGTGGCTGTATCTATGATTTGGAAATTGATCTACGATCCGAATTCCGGTCTGATGAATCATTATTTGATGAAATGGGGCTTGACCAAGGGTTTAATTGCATTCCTGGGAGACCCCAAACTGGCATTCCCTTCCATTATATTTGCCGATCTATGGCAGTGGACACCTTTCTGCTTTATTTTGTGCTATGCCGCACTGCAAGCCTTACCAAAAGCCCCATTTGAAGCTGCTGAAGTGGATGGCGCTTCAGGATGGATGGTCTTCAGAAGATTGACCTTACCACTCGTACTTCCTCAGGTGATCGTTGTGTTTCTATTCAAATTACTGATCTCTTTAAAGGTATTTGACCTTGTTTATATGCTGACCTTTGGTGGACCAGGAAATACAACACAGGTTGCTTCTTTCTATATTTATCGCGTTGCATTCAAACAATTTAATACCGGGTATGCAGCCGCACTGAGTTTCTTGATGTTGCTCATTATCACAATTGTTGCCACCCTCGTTACAAAGGGGCGTGAAATTATCATGCGGAGGTCAGAATGATCAATAAGAATATTTTCTCAAAAATTATCGGTTGGGTTATCGCTATCATATTTTTGACCATAATCCTATTACCGATCATTTATGTGGCTGCTACCTCTTTAAAGATCCCTCTGGAAATTCGTACCTCCGGATCCCTATTCCCGCAAGGTGGTATTACTTTTGAAAATTGGGTGAAAGCCTTTCGCAATGTCCCATTGACCAAATATCTTTTTAATTCAACGGTGGTGGCGATATCCAGCACGATTATTACTTTGTTGATCGCTGTTCCAACCATCTATACGGTGGTCCGCTTTAAAACGGGTGGGGCAGTTCTTCCATCCCTCATCCTGGGAACCTATGTAATGCCTCCTATTGTGGTCACAGTACCTATTTTCGCCATCATCAAAACTCTAGGTTTACAGGATACATTAGTGGGCTTGATTTTGGTCCATTCTATGATGAATATTCCGTTGGCTTTCTGGTTATTAGATAGCTACATCCGCAATATCCCGGTGGAATTGGAACATGCAGCTTGGGTGGATGGTTACAGCAAATTTGACACTCTACTGAAAATTGTTTATCCCCTGATCAAACCGGGTGTGCTATCGACGGGTGTGGTGTGCTTGATCATGTCCTGGAACGAATTTCTCTTTGCATTAATACTGACCTACAGCGATGCATCCAAGACGTTCCCGATCGGTATTTCACAATACATAGGAGAACATGGTATGCAGTTTGGAGAGATGTCAGCCGCTGCCCTGGCTGGAATCATACCGATCTACATTGTGGTGTTCATCTTCTCGAAGAACCTCGTGGAAGGTTTGGGAAGAAGTGGCGTAAAAGGCTAATTTTAAATTTGGATATGAGGTTTGAAATGAATGAAGTATTTTTTAATATTGAAAAATGGTTGACATCTCAGAAATTTGCGAATGGCGAAAAATTGCCCGCCGTAAAAGACTTGGCGGAGAAATTCAAAGCCAGCGAGCATGAAGTTGAAACAGCTTTAAGTGAACTTGTTTATGAAGGTTATTTGGAACGCGATCATAAGTGCAACGACCGCGTTTATCGCACGCCTGTGTATACCTACTGGGGTACTCTGACCGGAACACATTCCATCACAAAGGAAGCGAAAAAACGCGGGCAGAATCCAGGTGTGGAAATTCTAAATTGGGAACTGGTAGATGCCTGGTCTTCCATCCAGGAAAGATTGAAACTGGATGCCGAGGATAAAGTGCAGATCATGGAACGGTTGCGCACGGTGGATGATTTCCCGGTGGCAATTGAGACTTCTTACTTTCCCGCAAAGTTGTATCCGGGAATTACCAAAGACATGTTCACGGAGACGGGTTCCAGCCAATCATCGTTCAAAGTAATGGAAGATAAGTTCGGGCTTATCTCTGACCGAGCCACAGACGAAGTAACGCTTACCTGCCTGGAAGAACGAGAAGCAAAATTCTTGCAGGTGCCTGTTGGCACAGCGGTGCTGTTACGCTTCCGCATTACCTGGGATCCTGATGATATTCCCATCAAAGCTTCCCGTGCAGTCTGGAAATTCCACGCGGGTTATGAAATGACCTTGCATAAATAAGATCAGGAGATGAAACGTGGCTAGTGTTGAACTACGTAACGTTTGGAAAATATATAAGGGCGACGTCGAAGCAGTAAAAGACGTTTCCTGGAAATGTGAGGATCGAGAATTTTTCTCTATTCTGGGACCATCAGGTTGTGGAAAATCTTCTTCCTTGCGCATGATCGCTGGCTTGGAAGAGATCACCGAGGGGCAGATCCTTTTCAATGACAAGGTGGTCAATGATCTGCGCCCGAAGGAACGCAATATTGCCATGGTGTTTGAGAACTGGGCGCTTTATCCCAACTTGAATGTCTATGAAAATATCGCCTTCCCGTTACGCGCAAGAAAAATGTCCAAAGAAGTCATTGATGAAAAGGTAAAAACGGCTGCAAAATTCTTGGATCTCGAACCCATTTTAAAGAAAAATGCTCGGCATTTGTCGGGCGGAGAAATGCAGCGGGTCTCGATCGGGCGTGCCATCGTGCGTGAACCGGATGTGTTGATCATGGATGAACCCATTTCGCATCTGGATGCAAGTCTGCGTGCTCGTATGCGAGAAGAGTTAAAAACCCAGGTTAGCCGTCTGGGTGTGACAACCCTCTATATCACCCATGACCAGGTTGAATCCATGGCAATGGCTGATCGGATCGCGGTCATGAATCTGGGCGAGATCCAGCAGATTGGCACACCACTTAATATCTACCACCATCCATCCAATGAATTCGTGGCGGGTTTTATTGGTGAACCACCCGCAAATTTTGTGGATTGCGCAGTTATCAAGGATGATGGAAAATTCCGGGTGACCTGCTCTGCTTTCCAATTTATATTGGATGATGTTTGGACAAAACGCTTTACTGCTGCTCCCCAACAAAAAGTCCGACTGGGTGTGCGACCTGAAGATATCAGCATTTCTTTTACAGAAAGCTCGAATTGTTGTGGATTAGAGGTGGATTTCGTGGAAATCCAGGGCGATCGTACCATTATTACCCTTAAAGTAGGTGACCAATTGTTCTTATCGGAAATACTTGGAGATGTGCGCCCTGAAATCGGTCAAACGATCTATGTGAAATTCAATCAGGAACATATTCACTTCTTTTCACAGGAAGATGGAAAGAATATTTTCTTTGATGCTGAGATGGAAAGTTAAGGAAGGTCAAGCATGGCCAGTATAGAATTACGGAATATAACGAAAACCTTTGGGAAAAAAGTTGCACTCAATGATGTGAGCTTTCCTTGCAAGGAAGGGGAGATGTTCTGCTTGCTGGGCGCATCCGGAGCAGGGAAATCAACCAGCATTAATGTCATATCGGGGGTTGTTAAACCAGATTCTGGAAAAGTGCTGATCGGTGGCGAAGATTATTCCGATGTGTTCCCTCAGGATCGGAATGTTGCTGCGGCATTTGAAAATTACGCGCTGTACCCGCACATGACCGTGCGAGAAAATCTACTCTTCCCTCTCAATTCGCCGATCCGTAAAAAACAATCTAGCAAAGCAGAGAAAGAACAACGGGTCAACGAAGTTGCTGAAATGCTCGGCATTTCTGAATTATTGAAACGCAAACCGCAGGAACTCTCGGGCGGGCAGAAGCAGCGTGTGGCATTGGGACGCACCCTGGTGCGCAGACCAAATGCCTTTTTGCTGGATGAACCCATTTCCCACCTGGACGCGAAATTACGCCATCGTATGCGTTCAGAATTGAAGCGCATTCAGCATGAATTCGGTGTGACCACGCTCTATTCAACCCCCGATCAACTGGAAGCGCTTTCCATGGCTGACACCATTGCAGTACTCAAAGAAGGTGTCATACAGCAGATCGGTACCCCGGATGATATCTATTACAAACCATATAACATCTATGTTGCCCAGTTCCTGGGTGATCCCCCCATGAATCTGCTGCCGGTAGATTACCAGGGCAGCTTCGCGGTGGTGGATTGTGATTCGCCCTATCAATTGCCGATCCCACAAAAAGACCAGAACTTACTGAACGAGAAGATAGGGTCATGCCAGATCGTGGTGGGTGTTCGTCCACGTGACATCCGCTTTGTTAGCCCGGAGGATACGAATGCTTTAACAAAAGGAACAATAAAGATCGTTGAGACGCTCGGGCAGACCACCATTGTCAATGTGCAGGTGGCTTCAGAAGAAATTAAAGTGAAGACGCATACTGATATGGTACCAAAGGTAGGTTCCCAGATTGGCATGGTGTATGACCTGCAGAATTTTTATTATTTTGACCGTGAGACATCGCTTTCAATACACTAAATGGAGGATGATTGAAGATAAAAAGGTTGGGAAACAGTGATTTATGGGTAACACCGATCGGCTTGGGTAGCTGGGCGATCGGTGGTGGTGACAATCCGTATGGATGGGGAGCACAGGACGATGATGACTCCATTCGGACGATTCAACACGCCCTCGATCTGGGCATCAACTGGATTGATACTGCCAAAGGCTACGGGCATGGTCATTCAGAAGAAATAGTGGGGCAGGCGCTTAAAGGACGTCGCGATAAGGTGATTGTCGCCACCAAGTGTGGAATTCTTTGGAAGGAAGATGGCTCGGATATTTACGGTCATCTCAAAGCTGCCAGCATCAAGGTGGAGGTGGAGTCAAGTTTAAAGCGATTGCAGATGGACATGATCGATTTGTATCAGATCCACTGGCCATTACCGGATGAAGATATTGAAGAAGGTTGGCGGGCAATTTCTGACCTGATTGATGAAGGCAAAGTGCGTTATGGAGGGGTTTCCAATTTCAATGTGGAGCAGATGAAAAGGATCGCGCCTATCCGATCGATCACCTCACTTCAGCCACCTTACAGCATGATCAAGCCTGAGATCGAATCTGAAATTCTGCCTTACTGTGCACAGCAAAATATTGGGGTGATCGTTTACAGCCCCATGCAGGCAGGCTTACTGAGTGGGAAATTCACAGCGGAACGGGCTGCTGCCCTGCCAGATGATGATTGGCGCAAGGGAGACCCAAATTTTCAGGAGCCGATCCTTTCTATCAATCTCAAGACAGTGGAGAGATTAAAAGACATCGCGGCACGAAATGGGATCAGTATGTCGGTTCTGGCGATCGCCTGGACTTTACGTCGTCCGGAAGTGACTGCTGCCATTGTGGGTGCCAGACGACCTTCCCAAATCGAGGAGACTGTCAAAGCTGGTGAGGTTGAACTCAACGGCACTGATTGGCAGGAAATTGAAGGATTGCTGGCAAGAAGAACACAAACAATGAGTGAAATGCATTGACGCGAGGGATGAACATGAAAGTAGCTGTATTAAATGATTTATTCGTTACGAAGGATGTGCTGGAAGGTTCGTTTAAAAAAGTATTCCAGAATACAGGGATCGATTTTGAGTATGTATATCTGGAAGATACCTGGCCTGTAACTCCCGTACAGAAGACAAATGAAATTAGTGAATTTGTCGGAGATGAAGAACAAACGGCAAAAATAGTGGAGGATGTTGATATCATTATTACCCATACAGCTCCGATTTCCGAGATGGTAGTCTCAGGAGCGAAGAATCTCAAATTGGTTGGTGCTGCAAGAGGAGGACCTGTAAACATCAATTGGGATGCGTGCACAAAACGAGGGGTGCCTGTGCTGTATGCTCCGGGTCGAAATTCAGGTGCGGTAGCTGAATTCACCATCGGGTTAATGCTCTCTGTTTCACGCAATATTGCTCGTTCTCACACTTCTCTTATGCGCGACAAACGCTGGCGTGGGGATCTGTACACGCTCAATGAAGTAGGTAAGGAATTAAATTCTTCGGTAGTAGGTCTGCTGGGTTTTGGCGCGATTGGGCGCAAGGTTGCTCACATTTCGAAGGCGTTTGGTGCGCAGGTTTTGGTATATGACCCTTATGTGCCTGAACAGGATATTCTTCAATCTGGCTGCAAACCATCCACTGTTCAAGATATTCTGACCCAGTGTGATTACATTTCCTTGCACATGCGCGAAACGGATGAAACCCGCGGTATGATTGGTGAAAAAGAGATCTCCAAAATGAAGAAGACGGCTTATATAATTAATACTGCACGGGGTGGTTTGATCGATCATGATGCACTTTACTCTGCCCTGAAAACACATAGAATCGCGGGAGCCGCACTGGATATCTTCGAAGCAGAACCTCCTTCTCCGAACAGTTTATTGTTCGAATTGGATAATGTTACTGCAACCACTCATCTGGGGGGTGCCTCGGTTCAAGCTGCGGAGATCGGTGCCAGTGTTCTGTCGCAGGGAGTATATGAGTACATCGTCGAGAAAAAGGTTCCAAAATACTGCATCAATAAGGATTTTGAAAAATTTGCGACGAATGGATGAAAGGAAATAGATGTGATAGGAAAAATAAATAAAGAACTTCCAATACCGCTGTATTTTCAGGTTATGCAGATCCTTCAAAAGGAAATTGAGGACGGTACCTATCCTCCCGGCAGCTACATTCCCACTGAGGCGCAGTTGCAGGAGCGTTTCAATGTCAGCCGGGCAACCATTCGAAAAGCGCTTTCCGAGTTGGTTCATCAGGGTTATCTGGAAAGAAGGCGTTCCAAAGGGACCATTGTGGCTGGTGTTAAATTGGAGGAAAACCTGCAAGAACTTTGCAGTTTCACGGATCAATTCATCAGTAAAGGCATCCAGTTAGTCACGAAGATTATTGACTTCAAAACCATTGAGTGTTCTGAAAAAATTGCTCGAAAGATGGAAATCGAACCGGGTGAGCCCGTCCATTATATGCAGCGTCTGCGTATGGTAGAAGATGCTCCTGTGGCATTGGAACACTGGTATGCGCCTGAAAGATACTTCCCTGGATTATCGAAGGAAATGTTTGGCGAGACCGGTTTAGAGCAATCCACCTATTATATTTTGTATAAAAACTATGATCTCAAAGTAGTGAAAGCAGAGGATTCAATGAATGCGGTTTCTCTGCGGCAAAGTGAAGCAGAACTGCTATGTGTCGATGAAGGCATACCTGCGCTTTTACGAACGAGACTTTCCTATAATGCTACCAGCACACCGGTAAGTTATGGTTCTGGTATCTATTTAATAAAAATTAAAATGGTTCTGGAAACGAAATAAACCATATTACAAATTCAAAGAAGGCTTGTTATGAAACGATTAACAGTATTTGATATTGCTGAAATGATTGACCATTCATTGTTAAGACCAACCTTGACCAACGAAGAATTCCAACAAGGCATCGAATTAGCTCGTAAGTACAAGATGGCAACCTGCTGTGTGGCTCCCTATGATGTAGAACGGGCGTATAAGGGATTGAATGGCAGCGGTGTTTTGGTAAGCACGGTTATTGACTTCCCACATGGCTCAAATATGACCGCTGCTAAAGTATATGAAGCACAGCTAGCTATGGATAATGGGGCTAGCTCACTCGATATGGTACTGGCGATCAGTCGTCTCGTTTCGGGTGAGTATGAGTATGTGGAACAGGATATTCATCAGGTGGTGGAGTGCGCTCATGCGCGCGATATCAGTGTCAAGGTCATTTTTGAGAATTGCTTCTTGACCAAAGAGATGATCGTCAAGGCATGCGAACTTACTGAAAAAGCAGGAGCCGATTATGTGAAAACGTCCACCGGGTATGGAGGTGGTGGAGCTACCCTGGCGGATTGCTACTTGATGCGGCAAAGCACCAGTGAGAAAGTTGCTGTAAAAGCTGCCGGTGGCATCCGCACATTGGATGATGTGCTTGCCTATCGTGCAATTGGAACGAAGATGATTGGCACGCGTGCTAGCGCTGCCATCCTGGATGAAGCGGAAAAAAGATACAAGGATGGTTCATTGAGTGAAGTGGACCCCTCTGAAGTCATCGCAAAAATTAATACTGAGGAGTGATCATTATGAGTAAGATGAATGCGGCTCTTTTTTATGGACCAATGGATGTGCGTTTTGAGCAGACAGAAATTCCAAAACCGGGTCCAGGTGAATTATTGGTAAAGGTGGGTGCTGCACTAACTTGTGGTACCGATATCAAGACCTACGAACGTGGTCATCCCACCATCATCAAGCAGACCCCTTCCACATTTGGGCATGAATTTAGTGGGGAAGTGGTTGAAGTAGGAGCGGGTGTGAACGATTTTAAAGTGGGCAGTCGCGTGGCTACCTGCAATGCAGTACCCTGTATGGAATGTTTTTACTGCCGGCGTGGGCAGTTTAATCTCTGCGAAAACCTGTTGATCCTGAATGGTGCTTACGCGGAATATATTGTGATCCCAGCTCGCATGGTGAAATACAATGTCTATGAACTACCCGATGGGATGACCTATGAAGAAGCGGCAGTATCCGAACCGCTTGGCACAGCACTGCACTCCATCCGCAGTATTCAGATCATCCCTGGGGATACTGTGGTTGTTCTGGGTTCAGGTCCGTTGGGGTTGATGCTGGCGCGCTTGGCAGTACTCCAGGGTGGACGCGTGATCCTTTCAGGTGAGATCACGGAAGAGCGCAAAAAAGTAGCGACCGATTATGGCGTGGTTGATTTTATCGACATTCGAGATCACAGCGCTGAAGAACGGGTGCAGATGGTGATGGATATGACGGATGGGAAACGTGGCGCGGATGTATCCATTGAAGCGGTAGGTTTTCCGCAGGCATGGGAAGAAGCCATGCAGATGGTGCGTAAACGCGGGACGGTTCTCTTCCACGGAGGTTGCAAGAGTGGCACAACGGTTACTCTGGATACGAAGACCATGCATTATGCCGAATTGACCTTGTATGGAAGATATCACCAGATCCCCGATGATTACCGCCGGGCATTCAATTTGCTGAAATATCGCTTGGTGGATGGTCGTAAACTTGTCACCCAGACTCTGCCCCTCAGCCAGCTATTGGAGGCATTTGGCAAAGTACGTAAATTCGAGGGCATCAAATTCGCCATTGATCCCTCAAAAATGTAGGAGAATTCCATGACCTTTTATAAAGCGAAAATGACTAACAAAGAGCGTTATCATGCCTTATTGAACCGCCAAGCGGTGGATCGCGTGCTTTTCTCTCACAAGGGCTATGATTTCTGCTCCCGTAATTGTGGAATTCCCAAGGCGGATATTTACGATAATCCGCCGGTGAGTTTCAAGGCACAGAAATTGACCATGGAGCAGTACAACGCCGAGGTGGCACCATTCTATACTTTTGTAGCATACGGTTCATGGGAATTTGGCGGCGAGATCAAGTGGCCTGAGGATCGTTTCGGTTCCGGTCCGGGTGTGCTCAAGCGCCCGGTAGCTACCGTGGAAGATGTATATAAGCTGCAGCTGCCGGATGTGAAAACTGCCGGATGTATTCCCATGATGATGGATTTTGCAAAAATACAGCAGAAGGAAGGCACTCAGATTGGTTTTATCTACGGCAGTCCTTTTACCTTTGCAGCCAATCTGTGCGGTGTCGATACTTTCTTATTATGGGCAGCTA
Organism: Anaerolineaceae bacterium; assembly: GCA_003446605.1. GTDB lineage: Bacteria > Chloroflexota > Anaerolineae > Anaerolineales > Anaerolineaceae > UBA4781. Next base: position 15,895 of record DMDF01000101.1, on the reverse strand, counting down.
CCGAGCCGGATGTGGTCCATCACGCTATGCGCTTGATGACCGATCACCTCAAGCAGGTGGCAGATTATTTCATCGCTGAATTTGGCGCAGAAAATGTACTGCCGCGCAGTGCATCCCCAACGGATGGCTTGATCTCACCGCGCATGTATGAGAAATTCGTTTTCCCCTATCGTAAAGAATTGCATGAGTATGTCCTTGAAAAAGGTGTGAAGCACATTTATGACCATATATGCGGTGAGCAGAATAAGAACTTGAAATGGCTGGCACAGCTCCCCTGGGGTGATCCCGGAATTCTCAGTTTTGGTTCTGAAGTAGATCTGCTAACAGCTGGAGAATATTTCCCGAACGATATCATTTGTGGTAATGTGGAGCCTGTCATCATTACCACCAAAGAACCTGAAGAGGTGTACGAAGCTTGTCGCGCGAACATCGAAAAAGGCAAACAGCTTGGGCAGCGTTATATCTTTATGGGTGGTTGTACCATCAGTGCAGCAACACCCCCAGTAAATATCTATATGATGAGCAAAGCTGCTGAAGATTTCGGCTATTACGATTAGCCTTTAGGAGAATGGAGTGTTCTTAAAAGATTTAACAAGAGAATTTAGAATCTCGTATTGGGCTTAAAGAACCGACTTTAGGATCACTCCATTCATGATTTGAAACAAGAGTTACGAAAAAGAATTTCCACATTGCATCCAACTGGGATACGAGCGCGATAAAACAAAAATTGCGTTGAGCAGAGTTGAAAAGGGGAGAAATGAGATTCGAAAATGAACATGTTAAAGTACATAACGGAACGAAACCCTCAAAAAGGTTTGATAATTGGAACGAATTTGGGAGCAGCTCGTTTAGGTCTCCCCTTGTCGTGGATCAATTCAGATGTCAGTGCCCAATATGATGCGGCGATGGCGTTTTCTGAACGCTTTAAAAGTGATTTCATCATGACCTCGATGGACCTTAGCGTTGAGGCGGAGTGTTTTGGATGTGATGTTCATTTTTCTACCTCGAACTCACCGGTGGTGAGTGAAGAAATTCTCCTTCAAGATGTGTCAGCGATCGACAACTTGCTGGTCCCTCGGGTGGGTGAAAAAAGAACCTGTGTGTTCTTAGATGCAGTTCGCAAAATCAGTTCCTCCCAATCTTCCATCCCTCTTCTGGGAGGGGTTATCGGACCTTTCTCTCTAGCGGCGAGCCTGTTTGGTGTCTCCCAAATGCTGGAATTGACCATTTCGGATGGAGAGGCAGCGCGAAGATTGGTGGAGAAATGCTCTCAATTCATCGTTGAATATGCTGATGCTTTTAAAGAAGCGGGAACCGATGGAGTTATCTTGTCCGAACCAACCGCAGGCTTGCTTTCTCCGCGATCGATGGAGAAATATTCGTCGATCTATGTACAAGGTATCGTGAATCAATTGAACTCACCCGATTTCCAAATCATATACCATAACTGCGCTGCAAGAGCAGTGCATCTTGACGCTATCCTGAAAACTGATGCGCGCATCTTACATTTTGGGGAACCAATGGATATCTCGGAAGCATTGCGCGCTAGTGGTGAAAAAAAGATTATTTCTGGCAATCTTGATCCCGCTAAAGTGTTTCTATCTGGTAGGAAAGAATATATCATTGAACGGATCCAACAACTTCTTGACGAAAATAAAGATAATCCGAATTTTTTAATTGCATCAGGATGTGACCTACCCATCAATACCCCCTTTGGGGCGGTAGATCTATTTTATTCTCTTCTCCGTCAAAGCACCCCGGAGAAGGATTCGTTTTAAATTTGAAAAGAGTAAGCAGAGCATAATACAGCTAAAAGATTGCAGAACGAAAAACCACTTTTCTCCTTCACCACGTGAAGAAGAGAGAATTATGTTAAGCGCGCATAGGAATCATCGATTTCTCCATATCAATCCATTCCTTGGATGGGAGAAGTTATTGATATTTCTTTACCTCTTCCAGGAACTCTGATTGTCCGGGGATGATAGAAGAGTATTTTAATTCGCCATTGATGTAAATGGATGGGATTTTCTCGATCCCCATCTTTTTAACCCGCGCGATTGTTTCTATCTCGGTGATTTTGTAAAGCGCCAGGTCAATGCTATCCCCCAGGATCTCCTTGATCTTTTGTGCTGCGCGCCACATATAGGTGCAAGCAGCACAGGTATCCGGGTCGAGGGTGAAGACTTCGATCAGGGGTTTTGTGAGGCTGGCATAATTGGGAAGCGTGATGGGAATATTGATCTCCGCTTTGGTGTAATTTTCGATAACCTTGCGGGTGTTATCGGGTTCGCGCACAGCCTGCACAGCGGCGATGGTATTCTCGATTGGGATGGCATAGGGCATATCGCAGCCGGGCGAGATGATCAGGTTGTGATGATCCAGCGCATCCAACAGGTCAACCACGTACTTCATATTGTCCTGCTGGTTGCCGAGCAGCATGCAGGTGGTGAGAGGTATGTTTCCACCCAGCGTGATATTGAACTCATCGGTGATCGCTTTGGCTGCTACCATATCGATATTTTCATCCACCGCGATACAATCAGGATTGGTTTCGCACATAGCCCGGATGTTCTTGGTAGCATCCCCACAGACGAAGAAAGCAGAGAAGACACCTTGCTTGCGAATGGATTCGAAAATCTCACGAAAAGGTTGCGTGAAGAATCGCTTGAACATGCGCGGAGATATCTGTGAAATAAGAGGATCTACCACCGCGATCACATCCATGCCAGCATCAATGTAGTACTTGCTGATTGCAATGGCTACCTGCGTGGTGTATTCTACCAGCGCAGTCACGAAATCTGGATCATCCACACTATCCAGGAAGATATCCGTCCCCCTCAAATGTGAAGCCAGTGTAAAAGGACCGGTTACCAAACCGTACAGAGCAGTTGTATCTCCAACTTCTTTTTTTATGGAATGCATGACTTGCAAGATGATGGGAATTCTGCCATCCTCCGTCTGAGGAATGTACTCGGGGATGGCTTTCGTTGCTGCCAGCGGATGCGAGGCAACCGATGGCGGTGCTTCATCTGCCCACAGCAGTTCGCAGCCTAAAATCTCAGCTTCTACCTGCAGGTCAAATAGGATGGGCATGCCATCCGGGTCATAGACCTTCTTCACTTCCAACAGGGATTCGACCAGTTTTCCTGGATCCAGCAATACCTGCCGGGCATTGTATCCTTTCAGGGAACCGGCATGCACACCTGCAAATGGTACCCACGGGACAGCGTCGCTATCCTCATGTCGCAGAACTGAAAACAAAAGATCTTTACCTGTAAATGTTTTCTCTATCATAAAAAGATTACTCCAGCAGGGATTGAGCCAATCGCACAGCCTGGTTGGCGTCCGCGGCATATCCATCTGCGCCAATTTTAGTGGCGAAATCCTGACTGACAGGTGCACCACCAACCATCACCTTTACCTTACCCCGTAGTCCGGCACTGCTAAGCGCATCAATGGTGGTTTTCATATTGACCATGGTGGTGGTCAATAAAGCGGACATAGCAACGATATCAACCTGTTTTTCCTGAATGGTTGATACAAAAGTCTGTGGGTCAACATCACTGCCCAGATCGATAATCTCAAACCCTGAGCCTTCCAGCATCATGCACACCAGGTTTTTTCCAATGTCGTGCAGATCACCCTTGACCGTGCCAGCCAGCACGATCCCTTTGGCTTTGACATTATCACGTGTCAGAAGGGGTTTCAGTAATTCCATGCCGCCTTGCATGGCTCGTGCCGCTACCAGTAATTCAGGGACGAAGAATTCACCCTGTTCGAAAAGATTTCCTGCTTCTGCCATCGCTTCGATCATGGCATCGTTAAGAATCTCTTCTGCGGTCAGACCAGCATTGATGGCTTGCTCAACCTTCTCAACAACCAATTTTTGATTTCCATCAAGAATACCCTCATGGATTTCATGGATAAGATTACTCATGACGTTTCCTTAAAGCAATGTATGGTTTTTGTCTAATGTATGTACATTATAACATATTAATAACCATACATAAAAGGACTGCACCGATTATCCCTGTGCAGTCCTTTTATTATCTAAAAAAGGGTTTTCTCTATCATCCCCACAGGATAAAGTTGCCATCCTTGAAGAATGGTTCATCATCAATGAGTATCTCGCCATCTTTCCCCAGTGCGCAGATCAGGTCCCAATGGATGCCTGATTTATTCACACTGCCCGTTTCCGGGTAGCCGGCGCCCAGTGCCAGATGGAAGGTGCCCCCGATCTTTTCATCGAACAGGATTTGTTTGGTAAAACGCTGAATACCGAAATTGGTGCCAATCCCGAATTCGCCCAGGAAACAGGAGCCCGTATCGGTGGCGATCATCTTTTCCAGAAAATCCTGATTTTTGTCTGCCTGTGCTTTCACCACCTTGCCCTTTTCGAAGGTCAGCCGCACATTTTCCACCACGCGCCCGTTCTCGATGGCGGGATAGGTGAATGTCACACTGCCCTGGGCTGAATCTTCCACCGGACCCGTGAAGATCTCGCCGCAGGGCATGTTGGCTTTGCCGCTGGAATTCACAAAGGTGCGATCTTTGACGGAAAAAGCCAAATTGACATGTTCTCCATGGATCTCCACTTGTTCTCTACCCTTCAGCCAGTCCACCAGCACCTGTTGTTTTTGATGTAGCTTCTGCCATTCCGCCACCGGATCTTCCCGGTCGCAGAACATGGCTGAATAGACAAAATCCTCATATTCCGAAAGACTCATTTCAGCATCCTGTGCCAACGCTGAACAGGGTAACCACCCCTCTAAGCGATCCTTCCGCCCGGCGTTTCATCAGGTGCGGCATGATGGATTCCCCCATCGCTTTGGCTTGTATCTGTTGTTTGACGGAATCAACATTGTTCAAGGCTGCCGTGTTGGAGGTGCCGTGAATGTTCACCATGCCGTTCAGTTTGTCTTTATATACTTCGAATACGGGCGGAATCCACTGCAATTGTTCGGGAGAAGATTCCTTATAGTAGATTTCCATCAATTCATTCCCGCCTGGCACAATGAAGGGATTTCCACCTGCCCGGATGATCTCGCGGTAGATCTCATGGAACAGCTCTTTGGCTACCCCGTAATCCCCGCTGATGTAGATCCAGTCATTCTTTTTAACTTCCAGACAATATTCACTGATCAGTTTTGCCAATCTTTTTAATCGTATATCTGCCATGTCTTCCTCCTCTTGATGGAAATATTATAAGATCTATCGCTTTCTTTAGCATGAAAAAAGGTGCAAATCTGCTGTGAAATGATCTTCAATGTATTGTTCATGAAGATAATCAGTCTCGCATTTTCAATTCATCCAATATTAAAAAAACGCATCCTTTTCTTGGGATGCGTTTTGAGAGATCCATTCTAATAATTCATTCGATCGCACTCACGTGATTGCCCTGTCCGATACCGAAGTAGGTGAATCCCAGGGCTCGTAGAGATTTACTATCCCATTCATTGCGCCCATCGATTAAAACCGGTGTGCGCATGATGCTGTAAATGCGTTTGAAATCCAGTTGTTTGAATTCATTCCATTTGGTTGCCAGGATCAATCCATCCGCATCCTGTGCCACCTCATAAGGATTCTTGCACAACTGCAGATCTGGAATTTCATGTGCGGTGTTCTCCATCGCTTGAGGATCATAGGCTTTCACGTGCGCGCCCTCATTGCGCAACAGGTGAATTAATTCCAATGCCGGTGATTCCCGGATGTCATCGGTATCAGGCTTGAAAGATAGCCCCAATATACCAATATTTTTATCCACCAGAGATCCGCCCAGCAGGTTGCGCAATTTCATCACGACCCGCCGGCGTTGATTGCGGTTGATCTCCATCACGGCTTGCAGCAGTTGCGGGTGTGTACCATGCAGCACTGCCATGTGCGCCAATGCTTTAACGTCTTTCGGAAAGCAAGAGCCGCCCCAGCCCAAACCAGCATCCAGAAAAGTGCGCCCGATGCGTTTATCCAAGCCCATGCCATCCGCTACTTCACGAACATCGGCACCTAGTTCGTCGCAGATATTGGCGATCTCATTGATAAATGAGATGCGTGTTGCTAAAAAGGCGTTGGAGGCATATTTGATCATTTCGGCGGTACGCAGGTCAGTGATGAGAACGGGTGCTCGCAGCGGTTGGTAAAGCGCTGCAACCGATTCCGCTGCCTGGCGATGAATGGCACCCAGTACAACGCGATCCGGTTGCATGAAATCGTGAATAGCAGATCCTTCTCTGAGGAATTCGGGATTGGAAACTACATAATATTCCAGTGAATTTTCACCGCGTTTTTTGCGGATGATGTCAGACACCCAGTCACCGGTGCCTACTGGCACAGTGGATTTGTTGACGATGATAATGGGGTGGTCGATCACTGCCGCGATCTTTTCTGCGGCATCTCGCACATAACTCAAATCTGCCTCACCATCCACACCGGAAGGGGTTCCCACTGCAATGAATGCGAATTCAGCATCTTTCAATGCTTCCTGATAATCGGTTGTGAAAAATAGGCGATCGGCTTCTACGTTTCTTTCTACAATCTCTTCCAATCCTGGCTCATAGATCGGCATGATGCCTTCCTTGAGATTCTCAATGCGTTTTGCATTGATATCCAGGCAGTAAACCGTATTACCCAGGTCTGAAAAACAAACACCCGTCACTAAGCCAACATATCCAGTACCAATTACGCAAATATTGCTCATGTTTTATTCTCCAAGACACAGATTATAGCCTACAAATGCTGCTGATTAACTGAAAATATTCCTGAATATTGTATAATCCTTTTACTTTTTGTGTTGGAGTGTAAACATGAGCGCAGTGATAATTGACGGAAAAGCAATTGCAGAGGAAATTCGCAACCAGGTTGCAGAGAAAGTAGCACAACGAAAACAAACCGGGCTTTCTGTACCCGGGTTGGCAACCGTATTGGTGGGTGAGAATCCAGCGTCGCAAGTGTATGTGCGCTCCAAGCATAAAACCTGCGAAAAGCTGGGAATTCATTCCTTCAACCATGTGCTGCCAGCTTCTACGCCTCAAGCAGAAGTGATTGCGCTTGTTAATGAGTTGAATCAAGATAAAAACGTGCATGGTATCCTGGTGCAGTTACCGCTCCCCAAAACGCTCAATGAAGAAGAAGTATTGCTCAATATTTCTGTTAAAAAAGATGTGGATGGGTTTCATCCTATCAATATTGGAAACCTGGCACAAAAAGGACGCACTCCCAGTTTTGTTCCCTGTACGCCCGCGGGAATCATCCACTTATTGAAAAAGAATTTGCCTTCCCTGGAGGGAAAGAATGCAGTGGTGCTGGGTCGCTCGAATATTGTTGGGATGCCGGTTGCGCTCCTGCTGGTGCGAGAGAATGCGACCGTTACCATCTGCCATTCCAGGTCGCAGGATCTGCCCAAGATTACAGCCGCTGCGGATATTTTGGTTGCATCTGTTGGTAAACCGGAGATGGTGCGTGCTGATTGGGTGAAACCAGGGGCAGTGGTGATCGATGTGGGCATCAACCGCGTGAATGATCCCTCAACAGAAAAAGGATATCGACTGGTGGGTGACGTTGCTTACGACGAGGTCAGTGAAGTTGCGTCTGCCATCACACCGGTGCCCGGTGGAGTAGGTCCCATGACCATTGCCATGTTGATGCAGAACACATTACGCGCGGCGGAACTTTCCGATCCGCTTGGTTAGATTTATCCTATAAAGAATAGAAACAATACCATTAATTGTCAGACAATTAATGGTATTATATGTTAACAAGAATCATTCCGGTGAAAGGGAGCGTAATGACCACTCTACTTATCAAGAATATTCATACCTTGGTGACGATGGATGAGGTACGCCGGGAGATCGAAAATGGAGCGCTTTATATTGAAGATGGATTTATTCAACAGGTGGGAAAGACTGAAGACCTCCCATCCGAAGCCGATGAGATAGTAGATCTCACCGATCATATTGTGCTGCCCGGGTTGGTAAACACCCACCACCATTTCTATCAGACACTCACCCGCGTGGTTCCCGCTGCTCAAGACGCCAACCTGTTCAACTGGTTGAAGACACTCTATCCGATTTGGTCGCGCATGACCTCTGAAGATATTTATCTTTCCACGAAAACCGCGCTGGCAGAGCTGGCTCTATCAGGTTGTACGACCGCTTCAGATCATCTTTATCTATTCCCTAACGGTTCCAGCCTGGATGATGAGATCAACGCTGCGCAGGAAATGGGCATGCGGCTGCATGCTTCGCGCGGCTCGATGAGTCTGGGTCAGAGCAAAGGTGGTTTACCGCCGGATAGCGTGGTGGATGATGAAGAATTCATTCTGAAAGATAGCCAACGCTTGATCGAGCGCTACCATGACCCTTCTGCCGGTTCCATGCTACAAATCGTTCTGGCGCCCTGCTCACCCTTCAGTGTGACGGGTGATCTGATGCGTGAAAGCGCTCATCTGGCGCGCCAGTATGGTGTTCACCTGCATACCCACCTTGCCGAAACAGAAGATGAGGAACAATTCACATTAGAGAAATATAATTTACGCCCATTGGGGTATATGCAAAGCCTTGAGTGGGTGGGTGAGGATGTTTGGTTCGCTCATTCCGTCTATATCAATGAAGAAGAACGACACATCTACGCCAAGTATGGTTGTGGTGTAGCCCATTGCCCGACTTCCAATATGCGTCTGGCGTCAGGCATTGCTCCCATACGCGAGTATATGCAGTTGGGAGTGAAAGTGGGTTTGGGTGTGGATGGTTCTGCCAGCAATGATGGCTCGCACATGCTGGAAGAGGTGCGGCAGGCTATGCTACTGGCACGTGTACGCGCTGGATTGGAGGGTGCCTCGCGCTCAGAACCTGACGCAGCTCCTATCATGACAGCCCGGCAGGCACTCGAGCTGGCGACACGGGGTGGTGCAAGTGTGCTGGGTCGTGCTGATATTGGTTCCCTGGAAACGGGAAAATGCGCAGATTTTATTGCGATCAATCTCAATAACATATCTTACGCAGGGGGGCTGCATGATCCGGTTTCTGCCGTTGTCTTCTGTTATCCCCGCAATGTGGATTACAGCTTTGTTCATGGAAAAGCGATCGTTAAACAAGGGCAGCTGACTCATCTGGACCTGAACGAGCATATCAAAAAACACAATCAAGCAGCAGCAAGATTATTGAAGAATCAATAATACAGGGAGTATTTCTTGCAAAACGAACAACCATTTCAGCGATTGCAAGTCGAATTAGAACGCATGATTGCCAAGAAGGGGGCAGGAGCAAAATTGCCTTCCGAACCAGCGTTAGCGAAATCGCTGGGAGTATCGCGTTCCACTTTGCGAGAGGCAATGCGAACTTTTGAAGTACAGGGTCTGATCCGCCGCAGGCAGGGTCAGGGGACTTTTGTAGTTGGAAAACAAAAAACATTTGAAGGAGGTCTGGAAGTATTAGAGAGCATCGAGACTTTATCCGAAAGGATCGGGCTGAATGTGAGCATGGGCGAGTTTGATATCAAGCGCTTTCCCGTCAGTGAAGAAAACAGGAATCTTGTTCCATTCCCACTGAAAACCACGCTGATCCAGATCGAGCGCACGATCAATACCGAAGAACGCCCTATCGCGTATCTGGTTGACATCCTGCCAGTTACAATTCTGGATGAAAAGGACCTGCAGAATGGCTTTGATGGTTCGGTGCTGGATTGGTTATTGAAACGGGGGGATCCGGTTCTGTCACAATCCAATACTCGTATTGATTCAGTGGAAGCATCCAGCGAGATAGCACATAAACTGCAGATCCAACGCGGAGCTGCTTTATTATTCTTCGAATCGGATGTATATGATACATCTAATCAGATTGTTACTCATTCCTACAGCTATTTCTTGCCCGGTTATTTTGATTTTCATATTGTGAGACAGGTAGCAAAAAAATATTTTAAGTAACTAAATGGAGGTTTGTCATGAGAAGTTTTATGGGTCGAGATATTCTTTCACTGAAGGATTTTGAGCGATCGGAATTTTTCCGCTTGTTCGAAGTTGCCCTCGAAATGGATGAAATTGCCCGCAGCCGTAGGAATACGGATCTCCTCAAGGAGAAAACACTGGTTACCGCTTTCTACCAACCCAGCACACGTACACGTCTGGCGCACGAAGCTGCCATGCATCGACTGGGGGGGCATGTGACCGGTTTTTCTGATGCCAAGATGACCCGCGCTGGTGATTGGTATCAGGAATCCATCAAAGATACGGTTCATATGCTGGAATATTACGGTGATGCTATTGTCATGCGTCACTTCCAGCAGGGTGCACCCGCAGAAGCTGCCAAATGGTCCAGCGTTCCGATCATCAATGCTGGTGATGGATGGGGTGAGCATCCCACACAGGTTTTAACTGATCTGTATACAGTTTGGAATGAGATGGGAACGGTTGATGGATTGACCTTCCTGTGTATCGGTGATATGCGCATGCGTACCATGCACTCCCTTTCGTATGCTCTCAGCCAGTTTGATACCGAGGTTTACTACGTATCACCGCCCGAAATGTCATTGACAGATGATTTCAAGAAAGAGCTGGATGCAAAGAACCTGGTTTATCATGAAGCGGAACATGTGGCTGATGTGATCGATAAAGCCGATGTGATCTACATGGAACCTGTTGTGCAGCCTGATTACACCAAGGCACGTCAGGAAGCATCAGAAGATAAAGGGCTCACCCCCGCTAATTACAAGGTAACTCGTGAGCTTCTGAAACAAAAAGCAAAATCAGATTCCATTATTTTGCACTCGCTCCCTCGCATGGATGAGCTACCTCCCGATGTGGATGGTACTCGTCATGCCCGCTACTGGGAAGAAGCCTTCAATGGTGTTGTGATGAGAATGTCTATTCTGGCGCTCGTTTTAGGAGCGATGGAATAAAGGTCAATAGGGCGGGAATGATCTTCCCGCCTAACTTATTAAAGAGGTAATTATGCAAACAAATTTACATGGACGAGATCTCATCTGTGATCTTGATTTTTCCAAAGAAGAAGTAGAAACAGTGCTGGATGTTGCATTCGATCTGAAACGCAAACGTGCCTTGAATGAACCGCATGCCTATCTACGCGATAAGGTACTGGCTATGTTATTTTTCTTCAGCAGTACCCGCACGCGTGGTTCGTTTGAAGCTGGCATAGCTCAACTCGGTGGGCATGGCGCGTTCATCGAAAGCAAATCTACCCAGATCGCTAACGGAGATACTGAAAAGGAAATTGGGGATATCTTCGGGCGATATTTTGATGGGATCGCTATTCGCCATTGTGATTGGGGGATAGGGAACCGTTACCTGAACCTGGTAGCAGAAGCATCCCGTGTGCCTGTTTTAAATATGCAGTGCGATCTATACCATCCCTTCCAGTGTCTGGCAGACCTGATGACCATTATGGAAAAGAAGGGTCGTGATTTGCGCAAGAAAAAGATGGTTGTTTCCTGGGCATACGCTGCATCTTATTCTAAACCGATCTCGGTACCCCAGAGCCTTATTCTGCAGATGCCGCGCTTTGGGTTAGATATTACTTTATCTCACCCACCAGAGTTCGCATTAAAGCCAGAGATCATGGAAGAAGCGAAAGCACAGGCAAAGAAATACGGCACCAGTTTTGAGGTTGTCCATGACATGGATGAAGGCTTCAAGGATGCTGATATTGTATATGCAAAATCCTGGGGTCCACTGGTGTTTACGGATGATGCACAAAAAGGTGCTGAGATCACCAAGAAGTATGAGGATTGGATCACGAACGAAAAACGGATGGAATTAGCCAAAGAAGATTCAATCTACATGCATCCCCTCCCGGCTGACCGCAATGTTGAGGTTACGGATGGGGTTATTGACGGACCGCATTCTGTCGTTTTCGATGAAGCGGAAAATAGATTGCATGCTCAAAAAGCTGTAATGGCGTTGACAATGGGATAGGAACATGAAAAAACAAGTAGCAGTCATAGCGATCGGTGGAAATTCACTGATCAAAGATAAAAAAAATGTATCAGTAGAAAGCCAATACCAGGCAGCGAAAGAAACCACCTATCATATCGCGGATATGATCGAATCGGGTTGGGATGTGGCTATCGGGCATGGAAACGGTCCGCAGGTTGGTTTCATTTTACGTCGTTCTGAAATTGCGCACCGCGTAGAGGGTATGCACGAAGTGCCCCTGGATGTGTGTGGCGCGGATAGTCAGGGTGCCATCGGATATTCGCTGCAACAAACACTACAGAATGAACTCTATAAAAGAGGTATCGTAAAATCAGTAGCAACTGTGATCACCCAGGTTCTGGTTGATAAGGACGATACAGCCTTCAAGAATCCCACGAAACCGATTGGTGGATTCATGGAAGAAGATGAAGCCAAGAAGAAAGCTGAAGAATTAGGGTGGAATGTGGTGGAAGATGCCGGTCGTGGTTGGCGGCGTGTAGTTGCTTCTCCTATTCCCCAGGAAGTCGTGGAACTTCCCGCAGTAAAGGACTTGATCGAGGCGGGTGTGGTGGTAATCACCGTAGGCGGTGGTGGTATCCCGGTTATTGATGAAGGAAATCGTCAGCTGGCTGGTACTGCAGCAGTGATCGACAAAGATTATGCCAGTAGCCTTTTAGCGCGTAAAATCAACGCTGATCTTTTCTTGATCTCAACTGCAGTTGAAAAAGTGTCGCTGAATTTTGGGAAACCCAATCAACAAGATATTGATCATATGACCCTTTCAGAAGCCAAGAAATACATGGCTGAGGGCACACATTTCGCCAAGGGTTCTATGGCGCCCAAGATGCAAGCGATCATCTGGTATCTTGAAGCTGGCGGTAAGAAAGCCATCATCACCAATCCCGAGAATATCGGCAGAGCGTTGAAAGGCGAGACGGGAACTGTGATCGAACAGGATTAATCTTTTAAGATTTTCTACCTTAAAAGATTGTCTATACAATTGAATAATAAGACCTGTTGATGTAAAATGCCAAATTGTGTGACCGATTTTTTGGGTATACAATTTTAGGAGGAGAGGTGCATTATCGAAAAATCAACAGGTCTTTGATTTTTAACAAACCAATGGAGGAGAAATGAATAAAAAAGGATGGAAAACAATAGTAGCACTGCTAGTGATTGCTACGATGCTTCTTGCTGCTTGTGGTCCTAAAGAGGCAGAAACTGAAGTACAAGCCGAACCTGAGACCGCAGTAGAGAGCGAACCTGAGGCAGTGGAAGCTGAAGAAGTAGAGCCACTTGTGTTTGGGTTGCTGATGGTAGGTCCTTATAATGATAAGGGCTGGTCTCAGGCTCACTATGATGCCGGGCTGTATGTCCAGGAACAGATACCAGGAACTGAAATGGTCTATATTGATAAAGTCAACACCTCAGATCGCCCTGGAACAACTCCCGCCCAACTGGCAGAAGAACTGCTAACGAAGGGTGCCACGGTTATCATCTTTAGCTCAGATGATATGAAAGACAGTGCCCATGAATTTACAGCAGCTCACCCTGAAATTACCGTTATTCATGCATCTGGTGATGGCGCATGGGTCGATGGGAAAGATTATAAAGGTTATGATAATCTGACCAATACAATGGGTAGGATGGAATATGGAAAACAGATCGCAGGTTGTGCAGCGGCATTAACTTCAACCACAGGCAAGGTAGCGTACCTTGGTCCGTTGATCAATGAAGAAACCCGTCGTTTGGCTGCTTCTGCTTACCTCGGAGCAAATTATTGCTGGACCAATGTTGCGGGCAATGATCCTGCTGATCTGGAATTCGAGGTCAAATGGATCGGTTTCTGGTTCAATATTCCCGGTGTTACCTCTGACCCAACGCAGGTTGCAGATGATTTCTTGAATCGTGGCTTTGATGTTGTGATCTCTGGTATTGATACCACCGAAGCTCTGGCAGAAGCCAGCAAATATGCACAGGAAGGCAACAATGTCTTCGCGATCCCTTACGATTTTGAGGGTGCTTGTGAGGCTGCTCCCGAAGTGTGCCTGGGTGTTCCTTATTTCAATTGGGGTCCGAGCTATGTGGAAACCATCAAATCTGTCATGGATGGCAGCTTTGAAGCCAGCTGGGATTTTATTGGTCCTGACTGGGAAGACATTAACAATCGTGATACAACCGCTGTCGGTTTTGTGAAGGGCGACGCCCTTTCTGCCGAGAATGCTGCCAAACTGGATGAATTTGTGGCTGCATTAGCCGGTGGGTTGAATTTGTGGACGGGACCACTCAATTTGCAGGATGGTAGTGTTTTTCTTGCGGATGGCGAAGTGGCGACCGATTACCAGGTATGGTACTTACCCCAACTGCTTGAAGGTATGGTTGGGCTGAGCACACCAGCCGAATAGTAATGAATTACAATAAGAAGGGAAGAATGAAATACTGGTCTTCCCTTCTTATTTTTTAAAAACCATGCATATCGAGATTCGCAATATCCATAAATCATTTGGGAAAGTCCATGCAAACAATGGTATTTCCATGACCTTACAATCCGGTGAAATCCTTGGCGTGCTGGGAGAGAACGGGGCGGGCAAGACTACGCTGATGAAGATCATTGCGGGCTTACTTTCCTCTGATTCCGGTGAAATCCTGATAGAGGATCAGGTGGTTAAATTTGCATCCGCTGATGAGGCGCTGGCAGCAGGCATTGGCATGCTCTCACAGGATCCGCTGGATTTCCCGGTAATGACCATTTTCGATAATTTATATCTTGGACAAAAAACCGGATTTTTTATCAAGAGAAAAGAATTTCAAAAGAAAATCATTGAAACGCAAACATCCCTTGGCTTTGATTTTAAACTCACTGATTTCGTAGGTGATTTGAGTATGGGGGAACGCCAGCAGCTTGAGATATTAAGGTTGATGCTGTATGGCTCAGATTTGATCATCCTGGATGAACCAACCACGGGGATCAGCTTGCAGCAGAAAATGCAATTATTTGACTTATTAAAACGTCTTTCCAAACTGGGAAAATCGATCATTTTTGTGACGCATAAATTGGCAGATGTGAATGAACTATGCCAGCGCACGATCGTTCTGAAACAGGGATTACTGGTCGGGGATGTGGCGTTGCCATGTGAATCGATTGCTTTGATCGAAATGATGTTTGGTAAGCGTATTGATTTTCAAAAAATTAACGATGTGTCAAAGGACATACCTAATTTTTGCGTTCAGAACCTGATAATTAAGGATCCTCGTTTTATTTCCAACCCGGTGGATCTTATCATTCAACAGGGAGAGATCCTCGGTTTGGCAGGAATGGAAGGTTCCGGACAGAAAACTTTCTTGAGAACCCTGGCTGGTCTTGAAAAACCGCTGGGAGGAAAAATCAAATTCGGGGATGGACGGTTGGTAGGAACCAGGAATTTCGAATTTACAAACGCCGGAGTTTTCTTCATGCCGGCGGCTCGCATGGAAGAAGGTCTGGTGCAGGGAATGAACCTGGTTGAACATTTTATCCTTGCGCAAGAATCCCCCCAATTTTTTATCAACGATAAGGAAGCAATGCAGGTTGCACAGCGTAGAATTAAGGATTTTGCCATTAAAGGGACGCCATACTCCAATGCGGAAGAGTTATCCGGTGGGAATCAGCAGCGTTTGTTACTGGCAATGTTGAAAGAAAATGCGCGCTTATTGCTGCTTGAAAATCCCACCAGAGGGTTGGATATCGAATCAACCAATTGGATGTGGAGTAAACTGCATGAGAGATGTCAAAAAGGTGCCAGTATCATTTTTGCATCTGCAGATATTGACGAATTATTGCGTTTCAGCAATAGGGTTTTAATATTCTTCGGCGGGAGGATTTCGCATCCATATTTGATCTCTGAATTGACATCCGAAAAATTGGGATCATTGATCGGTGGAGAAGGATGGTCGCAATGAAGCTTTCAAAAGAAATATTTAAACAAAGATCATCCC
>DMDF01000019.1 GCA_003446605.1 Anaerolineaceae bacterium | reverse complement strand
TCGGCTCTTGATCCCGGATCTTGAACAGGTCTGCGCTGCTCACGTGGTGAAGACCGGTGAAATAAACCATTGCCGGGTTATTTTGTGCGGCTCCATTGATCCAGATAGCGTCAATACCCTGTTCTGCCATATAGCGATCAATATCTTTTTTCATTGTTTACTCCTTTTATCGATCCCAATTCTCTACTAGAGATTTTAACCGACCTGACAGATATTCGTCTTGCGATTTGAAGACAGTTCTTGGGTCAAATAGGACTTTTTCATCTTCAATCCGGGCGATGATAGGAATAGGTTGTTCACGCAGAAGCTTAAGGAAGAGAGTGGGTTTTTTAATGGGCAGCGCCAGCAGTCTGGTTGGCAGGCTTTCTTCCGGCAGACTTCCTCCCCCCACCATGGATCTGCCATCAATGATCTCGCCTTGCATGACGATGGTTTTCCAGCGGTTGGCACGCGCATTGATCTCATCCAACGATTGGGAAAGCATGTTCCAGATGGGGATCTCTTGCTCGGCTTTTCCACGCAAATAGCTGGATAACGTGGCGGATAATCCTGCCAAACATAATTTGTCAGGGCGCAGCGCTCTGGCGAGAGGGTGTTTCTTGATTCTGTCGAGCAGGTCTTTTTTCCCGATAATGATGCCAGCTTGCGGTCCCCCCAGCAGCTTATCCCCTGAAAAACTGATCACGTCCGCCCCTGCCAGCAGTGATTCCTGCACTGTCGGTTCGTGAGCCAATCCGTATTTTGCAGTATCCAGCAGGGCACCTGACCCCAGATCGTGAAAAACAAGCACATCCTTCGAATGGGAAATCTCACATATTTCTGAAAGGCTGGGTTCACTGGTAAATCCCATGATCTTGAAATTGGAATGGTGTGCACACAATACCATGGTAGCCGGTTCTTGCAGCGCATTTTCATAGTCATATAGGTGTAACCGGTTGGTTGTGCCAATTTCTACTAATTTTGCCCCTGATTGGCGCATAACATCCGGAACGCGAAAACCTCCACCAATTTCCACCATTTGGGTACGTGAAACGATGACGCGCTTGTGTTTTGCAAGTGCCGTTAATACCAGCAGAACGGCGGCGGCGTTGTTGTTGACCACATAAGCGCTTTCTGCACCAGTGATCAGGGTTAATAATTTTTCTGCATGCAGTGCACGTTTGCCGCGTTTACCCGTGTCAAGATCGAATTCTAGATTACTGTAAGAAAGAGATGTATGGTTGATCTCTTTTAAAGTTGCTTCAGATAAAGGTGCCCTGCCAAGATTGGTGTGCAGAATTACACCTGTGGCGTTTACCAGCGGGACTAATGTTGGAGCCGACCATTGCATCAACATCTGATGTGCCTTCGAAATGATAGTAAGGGCAGGGGGAATGTTGTCTTGCTGTCGTAGCGCTTCAATCACCAGGCGCAGTGCATCCACCACTAAATCATGTCCAAATTCATCCAAGATCGTTTTACATTCTTCCAAATTGAGCAATTTATCGATGGAGGGAGGATGCACGTTATTATTCATAGATATCCTCGTCTGCCTGGAAAACGGCTTTTTCGCTGATGCGTAAGAAAACTTCCAGCAATACAAAACCAACACCAAGCAATAACGCGGTCACATTATTCAGAGCTCGCCCCAGCTGCAGCCACAGCAACAAATCAATATATACCGCAAAAAGGATCGTCTCGCGCAGAAGAATGCCCTCCGTAACCCCTTTTTTAGAGAAGCGATTTTGTAGCAGGGTTAAGATTGGCAATCCCAGTCCGCAGGTGAATAAAGTTGTGAAGAAAAAGAGTAGCCAGCGAGGACCCAAGAAAGGCTGTGTGTTCATTAATATGTACGCTAAACCGCCTGCTCCACTGAGCGTAAGGATCAACCCGACCGGCAAGACCTTTCCAAATGAAATAAGATATTTCTTTTTCATGTTTTAAAGATTATATCGTAAGCTAATGTTCTCGTTGAAGGAAGCGCGGTATACTTACATTTCTGTATATGCTGTGGAGGGTCCGTTGTTAAAAAAACTTACCTCATTCATGGATGATTATCCCAAACATTTTCAGATATTGGTTGCTGCTACCTTTATCGATCGGGTTGGTGGGACAATGATCCAGCCCTTTTATTCCTTGTACATTGTCCAAAAATTTGGCGTGAATATGACCACCATTGGGTTGTTGTTTGGCTTATGGTCGATCTCTGGTGTGATTGGGAGCATGTTGGGCGGTGCACTCACCGATAAGATCGGACGAAAGACAATGATTGTAGCCGGTCTCGTCCTTTCGGCAACCAGTAGCATTCTGATGGGTGTGGTTAATGAACTTTGGGCATTCGCATTAGTTTCAACGGTGGTCGGGATGCTGTCTGACATTGCAGGTCCAGCGCGTGGTGCCATGACCACCGACATGCTGCCACCTGAACGAAGGGCAGAAGGCTTTGGGATTGTGAGGGTAGTGGGGAATCTGGCATGGATCATCGGTCCTGCATTGGGTGGTCTATTGGCTGGCAGATCCTATATGCTGGTTTTTGTTGCCGATGCGATTGCCAGCATCATCACGGCTATGATCGTGCTCTGGAAGATCCCCGAAACAAAACCAGAAAACAGCCCAGAGCAAGAAAAAGAATCTTTTATGGATACCATCAAGGGCTATGGGAAAGTTGCCAGTGATGGTTTGTTTCTGGCGTATGTGTTGATCTCTATGTTATTGATTACCGTGTATAGCCAAATGTACAGCACGCTATCGGTTTATCTTAATCAACAACATAACGTTCCCGCAGATGGATATGGATGGTTGATGAGCATGAATGCAGCTCTGGTTGTGATCTTGCAGATCAGTATTACGCGTACCACCCGTAAGAAACCACCCATGATCATGATGGCAGTAGCAACAATTCTGTATGGGGTTGGATTCACCATGTTTGGCTTTGTGGATCAATACTGGCTGTTCATGGTAGCCATGGCTATCATCACTTTTGGCGAGATGGTGCATATTCCCACCTCCAGCGGTTTGGTTGCCAATCTTGCTCCGGAAGATAAGCGTGGGCGCTATAATGCGTTTGCCGGTTTAAGCTGGGGTATTCCTAATATATTCAGCACTTTTTTTGCTGGATTGATTATGGATAATTTAAACCCGGACCTGGTTTGGATCTGTGCAGGCTGTATCTGTGTGATTACCATGATAGGCTATCTGATCTTGAACCCGTACGCACAAAAGAGATTGCAGAGCATTGCGCAGGAGTGAGTTTTGTTCCGTAAATATAAAGAAACCTATCAGGAGTTTTCCCCTACCTTTTGGACTCTGATCGGAGCGATGTTTATTGATCGCTTAGGTGGTTCGCTGCTCTATCCGTTTTTCTCCCTATACATAACAGAAAAATTCGGTGTGGGGATGACGGGTGTGGGCTATATTTTCACGCTGCACACCTCCGCCCAGGTCATCGGAAGTATGCTGAGTGGAGCCCTGACCGATAAATTCGGAAGAAGGAATATGCTGCTGGCAGGCATCATTCTGAGTGGTATCAGCAGTCTCTTGATGGGTTTTATTCCTACCTATGAAATATTTATGATCTTTACGGTTATTACTGGGTTGGTGGGAAATATTGGGGGACCCGCAGTGAATGCGATGATGGCAGACATTTTACCTGAAAAACAGCGGGCACAGGGATTCAGCATCATGCGAGTGGCTATCAATCTTTCCGTCTCTTTTGGACCGGCGATTGGTGGCTTATTGGCTGGGTACAACTTTTTTTACCTATTCGTGGCTGATTTCATCATCAGTATGATCACCGCTTTGATTGTGTATCTAAAAATACCCGAAACCAAACCTGAAAGGGATGAAAACAGTATAGAACCTGAACAAAGCCTGCTGGGAACGCTGGCTGGGTACCGCCACATCTTAAAAGACAAGATTTTCCTGGGTTTTTTGCTGTTGACCTTATTGACCAATTTGGTGTACATGCAAATGAATTCAAGTCTTTCGGTGTTCTTGCGTGATATGCACGGTATTTCCTCGCAGTACTATGGCTATATCCTTACACTCAACGCACTCATGGTGGTCTTTCTTCAATTTTGGGTAACCAGAAAGATATCGGGTTATAAACCCATGGTGATGATGTTCTTGGGCAATATCCTTTACGCGGTTGGTTTTAGTATGTATGGTTTCGTAGAGTCCTATCCCTTCTTTCTGCTTGCGATGGTCATCATCACTTTTGGAGAAATGGTTAATTCTCCTATCCTGCAGTCCATCGTTGCCAAATTAGCTCCCCAACATATGCGCGGCAGATATATGGCGGTGTTCAATCTGAGTCATAGTGCTGCGATGGCAATTGGACCGCTGGCGGCTGGTATCATTATGGATAACTATGATCCCAATTGGGTTTGGTATGCGGGAGGAATTATTTGTACTGTTGCAGCTTTGGGTTATCTACTAATGCAGGTAGCAACAGGGAAGAAGATGGATAAACTTGCCGTCAATGACGAACATACAGAAATGAGGTCTGAAAATGGAAAAAGAACATAAACCGTTTCGAACAACTCCCCTAAAACTACAAAAACCTGTTCCAAGTGATATTGAGATTGCTCAAGCTGCCAAACTGCGACCCATCAAGGATGTCGCAGAAGATCTGGGGATCTTGCCTGAGGAACTTGAATTCTATGGTCCCAACAAGGCAAAGGTCAAACTGGAGTTGTTGGAGCGCTTGAAAGATATTCCTAATGGAAAGTATGTTGATGTTACCGCGATCAACCCAACTCCACTGGGTGAAGGAAAAACTACCACAACCGTGGGGCTCAGCCAGGCGCTGGGCGCTCACCTGGGTAAACGGGTGGTTACCTGCATTCGCCAACCAAGCCAGGGACCAACTTTTGGTATTAAAGGAGGAGCTGCAGGTGGTGGGTACAGTCAGGTTATTCCTATGGAAGACTTGAATTTACATCTCACAGGTGATATCCATGCGGTAACGGCAGCCAACAACCTGTTAGCAGCAGCCATTGATACCCGTCTATATCATGAAACTCGCCAGAGCGATGATGCGCTCTTCAGACGTTTGTACCCGGTTGATAAAAAGGGAAAGCATCAGGTTGGTATTGGACAGTTGCCCCGCTTGAAAAAACTGGGTATCGATCCGGAACATCTTGAGGTCCTCACCGAGGAAGAAAAAAGTCGTTTGGTCAGATTGGATATTGACCCCAATCAGATTTTCTGGATGCGAGGTATTGACACCAATGATCGCTTTTTACGTGGCATCACCATCGGGGAAGGACCACAGGAGGTCAATGCTGAGAGAAAAACCGGCTTCTACATCACCGTCGCCAGCGAGATCATGGCAGTTCTGGCATTGGCTACCAGCGTGGAGGATATGCGCGAGCGACTGGGAAAGATGGTGGTCGCCATCAGCCGTAAAGGGGAACCGGTCACTGCCGATGACCTGGGGATTGCTGGTGCACTGATGGTCTTGATGGTGGATGCTATCAAACCAAACCTGCTTCAAACCTTGGAAGGAACACCGGTCTTCGTTCATGCGGGACCGTTTGCCAATATTGCCCATGGCAATAGTTCCATTCTGGCAGATCAAATTGGGCTGAAATTGGCTGATTATGTTGTTACGGAATCAGGGTTTGGATCGGATATCGGGATGGAAAAATTTTTTGATATAAAATGTCGTTATTCCAACCTGAAACCGGATGTTGTGGTGCTGGTGGCGACCGTGCGCGCTTTAAAGATGCACGGTGGTGGACCGAAAGTCACCGCTGGTCAACCACTTGATAGAGCCTATACCGAGGAAAACATGGAATTGCTGAGTAAGGGGATGGATCATCTCTTCCACCATATCGGAATTGCTAGGCAATTTGGTATTCCGACCATCGTGGCTGTGAATCGTTTTGTGACCGATTCAGATGCGGAATTGGAATTCATCCAGACTACGGTACGCCAATCGGGCTTGGCAGAAGATTGCGTGATCACCAATCATTGGGAAGAAGGGGGCGCTGGCGCGGTGGAACTGGCACAAGCGGTTGTTGCTGCGGCACAGAAACCTTCCACCTTCAATTTTCTCTATCCTCTAGAGTGGTCAATCAAAAAGAAGATCGAAACAATTGCAGCCAATGTTTACGGGGCGGATGGTGTGGATTACTCTGAGATAGCCGAAAAGAAAATAGAAGAATTTACCCGCTTGGGTTATGCGCATCTCCCGATCTGCATGGCAAAGACTCACCTCAGTTTGAGCCACGATCAGGCGCTGAAGGGGGTCCCAAAGGGTTTTCG
>DMDF01000206.1 GCA_003446605.1 Anaerolineaceae bacterium | reverse complement strand
ATCACGGCGGGCAGGCAGAATGGACTCTTCCTCTACCCTCACACAGAAACCCCCACTATCAGCAATTGCATTGACAATATGGCGCCAGCGCACCGGCGTAGTGATCGCCAGCCCTTCTGCAACGCTTGGCTCATCGGGAATAGTTATTGATTTCCACTCCTGCCAGTTGTTTTCGAACGCATCACAAATGGGCGCAAGACGTTTGGGCTGTACAGCGATCATTCCCGGTATTTTTTCGATCCATCCGTGCGAGTAGAGGGTTTTAAACCCTTCATAATACCCCAATAAGTTGCCACCCTGACCCACTGGCACTACCACCCAGTCAGGTGCCCTGAAACCCAGCTGTTCCCACACCTCCCAGGCAGCAGTTTGCTGCCCAAACAGATAGACAGGATTGTAAGCATGTGAAGCATACACCAGACCTCCCGCGACTGCATCCAGCACAGCTTTGCTGGCATTCACGCGCGGACCCTCAATTTTGTGAATAGCAGCGCCAAAACAGGCGATCTGCGCCAACTTGGCAGGAGAAGCATACGCAGGAGCATAGATCGATGCTTTCATTCCCAGTCGGGCAGCGTAGGCTGCCACCGATGCACCGGCATTTCCAGAGGAATCTTCCACAATATCCTGCACAGCATTGGCTGCCAGATGGTTCATCATCAATTCAACACCGCGATCCTTGAAAGATCCGGTCGGCATCATCGTATCTAATTTTAAATTCACCTGGCGGTCTTGGAGAGTACAGGGCAGCAACGGTGTACAACCCGCTCCCAATGTGGCAATCATCTGCTGCAATTCAGCAGGGAAGAAAGCAGCAAAGCGCCATAAGGATAAGATAATAGGGAAGATACGCTCAGGGTGCGGTGTAAGAGCCTCATCTAAAAGCCAGGCTCCACCACATTCACAGCGCCAGTTAGTTGGCGTGTACACTACCGTTCTTCCACAGACCTCACATTTAACTTGCATAGCAACCTGCCGCAGTGATTATACATGTTTGCCATGAAGAAAAGCCATAGCATTTCATCAATATTTACAGGTAAGTATCAGCGCCCAATCCGGAAATATCCATTGTTCCGTGCAGGCGGTCCCTGACCATTTCAATAGTGATAGATTGGGGTCTTTCCAACGGCAGCAACAGGGCACGGTTCCATACCAGGTTGATGGTGATACCCAGCAACCTACCCACCCCAAAGAGAACGGTATAAAAATCAAATTCCTTCAACCCACAGTGGTACTGCAACGTCCCACTGATAGCATCAATGTTTGGCCAAACCCCTTTCGCTTTACCCTGCTTTTTCAGAATATCAGGGACAAGCTGGTAGACCATGCCAGCCAATTTGAAAAGGTCATCATCTGCCATATATTTTTCGCCGAATTCAAATTGAGCCACAAAGCGCGGGTCAGGGCAGCGCAGTACAGCATGCCCATAACCCGGGATCACCTTTCCCCTATCGAGTGTGTCCCAGATGTAAGCTGCCAATTGCTCAAGCGTTGGAAGTTTCCCTCCAAAGAATTCCATGATTCCCAATAACCATTCCAGAGAGTCTTGATTTGCTCGACCATGCAGGGGTCCTGCCAGACCGTTCATAGCAGCAGAACAGGAATAATACACATCAGAAAGCGCAGAATTCACCAAACAGGCAGTGTGGGCAGATACATTCCCAGTTCCTTGATCGGCATGCAGAAGGAAAAACAAGCGGCACAGCTCCTGATAGTGCAGATCCCATCCCTTATTGATGAGATGTGCAAAATTTGCGCTCCAATCCAAATTCGGATCGATCTCTCGTACTTCCCCACTACCGTATTTAATATTGTAAATCGCTGCAGCCAACGAAGGCGCTTTGGCTGTTAGATCCAAACTATCCTCCAGTGTGGCTCTCCAATGATCCTCTTTCTGCAGTCCATTGTTATATCCCTGCACAAATTTTGATTGTGACTGCAGTGCGAGGATAGCCTGTGACAGCATGGTCATCGGATGCGTATCAGGCGGCATAGCTTTTAACATGCGAATAACATAGTCAGGGATGGCTGCGCGATCTTTCCAGATATTTTCCACTTCCAGCGCTTCATCGAGAGCAGGAATTTCACCGGTCAGAAGGAATGCGTACAAACCGCCAGCGTAAGGAAAAACACAATCTACCGGCTTGGGTAGCAGATTCAATACCTGATTGATAGAAAGCCCCCGATAATGCAATCCATCAAATGGATCAACATAGGAAACATCGCTCAATAACAAATCAACACCACGATTCCCGCTTAAAAACTGTCGCAGCGAAACCTGGCTGATAATGGTTTCACCAGAAACTGCTACCAGATACCTTACCTGTTCGTACACCTCCCTAATCTTCTCTTCCAGTCGCTTTGACAGCTCCATTGCTCATGTACTCCAAAAAGTAAATTTTAGCGAGGCGTATAACCCAATTTCATCGAGATATCGAGAGCTTTCTCCTTCACCAAGCTTTTATATTCCTGAATCTTTTCATCTGTAAAGCGCTGCCCGGGGCCTGAGATGGTGAGAGCAGCCACCAGACTGCCGTATTCATTATAGATAGGAGCAGCCACACCCGACGCTTCCATAATCCATTCACCAAAACTAGCTGCACAACCTTCTTTGCGAATCTTTTCAAGATCAGCCCGCAGCACATCTTTATCACGGATGGTGTTGGCAGTTAGGGGTGTCAATACGATCTTGCTCAATATTTCTTCTCGTTTGGCTTCCGGCATAAACGCCAGCATGCACTTCCCGGCAGAACCGGCATACAGCGGGATGCGTCTTCCCACCCTGGCAGTGATGCGCACCGGTTCGGGACTTTCGAGCCGTTCGATACAAACCCGCTCACGCCCTTCCAATACATATAGGCTGATAGTCTCGCGAGTACGTTCGAGCAGATTAACCATAATAGGAAGAGAAACCGCTCGCAGATCCGAGGTGGCGGTGTAGATACCAGCCCAAGTTAAGACGCGCGACCCGATCGAGTATGTTTTCGTCACGGGATCCTGGCTGAGGATGCGTAAATCTCTCATAGCAGACATCAATCTACCGGCGGTGCTGCTGGAGAGATCAACCATACGTGCCACTTCTCTCACCCCCAGGGCGGGTCGTTCAAGGGTAAAACAATCCAGAATATCAATTACTCGCTGCAAAATCTGTATTTTATCGGTAGTCATCTTTCCTCTTTTGTTCCATTTAGTGAGACAGCGTCCCACATAATATGGTATATTTTACACGTACTATATTATTTTTACAAGTGGTTTTTGAGTTGTTAGAATTATTTAGATCCTCATGGAAAGGTAAGCGAACAATGCAAAAAGAGGAAATATCAAATGTCACGATCCCATTCATCGTTGGAGATGGAATCGGCGCAGAGATTTGGAAAGGCACGCAATCCATCATGGATTACGCCGTGCAGATGGCATACAACGGACAGCGTGAAGTTCAATGGAAGGAGATCTACGCAGGGGAAAAAAGTTACCGACAGTGTGGAAAATATCTGCCGCAGGAAACCATTGAAACTCTGCAGCAGTATAAAATTGGCATCAAAGGACCCTTGACCACACCCGTTGGAGGTGGAATCACCTCTCTGAACGTTGCCTTGCGCAAAGCGCTGGATCTATACAGTTGCATCCGTCCGGTGAAGTGGTTCAGCGGTCTGCCTTCCCCATTGAACCATCCGGAAAATGTGGATGTGGTCATCTTTCGCGAAAACACCGAAGATATATACGCCGGCATTGAATTTCCCGCCGATTCTGAAGGAAATTTAGTTTTGAAATCACTCCTGGAAGAAAAATTCCCCTTTGAGTATGCCAAGCTGCGCTATTCGCAAGATGTAGGTCTTGATATTAAACCCATTTCCAAACAGGCGTCCCAACGGATCATGCGCGCTGCCATTCAATGGGCACTCAGCAACCAGCGGCAGAAGATCACCATCGTCCATAAAGGGAATATCATGAAGTACACCGAAGGCGCTTTCAGAACATGGACATACGAGGTTGCAGAACAGGATTTTAAAGACGCCTGTTATTCAAAAAGAGTTTGGTTAAATACCCTGATAGAAAAAGGGAAAGTAAAAGCAAATAGTGATAAAGCCAAAGCAATTGAAAAGGGGAAAATCTATGTGGATGATCTAATCGCTGACAATGCATTTGCAAAGGCGATCGCAAACCCGGGCGATTTTGATATAGTCGTCACCACCAATCTCAATGGCGATTATCTGTCGGATGCTTTTGCTGCATTGGTAGGCGGAATTGGAATTTCACCCAGCGCTAACATTAATCACGAAACGGGAGTGGGTCTGTTCGAAGCCAATCATGGCTCAGCAGAAGATATTGCCGGGGTGGATAAAGCCAATCCATGCTCGTTGATGCTTTCAGGTGCCATGCTGTTTGATTTCATTGGATGGAGTGAAGCGGCATCGTTGATGCGTACGGGGATCATAATGACCATTCAATCCGGCAATGTACCATCTGACCTGCACGCACAGCTAAGCAACAGCCATGAGGTTGGCACTGCCCATTTTTGTGAATTAATCATCGACAATATAAAATAGAAAGAATAGCCCCATGACCAACCTTGATCTCAAATCCCTTCTTCGTACTTTATCCATCCAGGAGAAGACCTACCAATATTACAGCCTGCCAGCGTTAAAGACATTGGGTTTTAAAAATGTTGAAAAAATGCCCTACTGCCTGCGCATCCTGCTGGAAGGGATGATCCGCAATTACACGCAAAAAGGGTTCAGTGGCGCTGCAATACTGAATCTGATGGATAAAAATACATCCGTAAAAAAGACCATCCTTTTTTCGCCCAGCCGCGTTTTATTACAGGATTTCACCGGCATTCCCGTTTTAAATGATATGACGGCACTTAGGGCTGCCATCGCCCGGAAAGAGATGGATCCCCGGAAGGTCAACCCGGTCATTCGTACTGATCTGGTAGTGGATCACTCCCTGCAGGTGGATTATGCCGGCTGTGCACATTCCCAGGAGTTAAATGAAAAGAAGGAATTTGAACGCAATCAAGAAAGATATCAATTTTTACATTGGGGAGAGCAAGCGTTCGACAATCTGAACATCATTCCCCCCGGCAACGGCATCGTGCACCAGCTCAACCTTGAATATCTGGCAGATGTTGTGACCGTCTCGCAGCAAGGCGGCAACCTGTTGCTGCAACCCGATTCCGTTCTGGGAACCGACTCACACACACCCATGATCAATGGATTGGGAGTAGTGGGCTGGGGAGTAGGCGGCATTGAAGCGCTGGCTGCTATGTTGGGTTACCCGATCGAATTCACAACACCACCAGTAGTAGGGCTTCATTTAACAGGGCGCCTGCCCGAGGATGTGACCCCCACCGACCTGACCCTCACCATCACCAGTAGCTTACGTGCGCACGGTGTGGTTGGAAAATTCGTTGAGGTTTATGGAGAGGGAGTGAACGCTTTACGGTTGGAAGACCGCGCGATGATCGCCAATATGACACCCGAAAGTGGCGCCACCATCACCTATTTCCCTGTGGATGAACGCACATTGGAATACCTCAGATTGACAGGTAGAGCAGCAGAAAAAATCACCCTGGTAGAAGCATATTTTAAAGCGCAAGATCTATTTCGTACGATAAATTCTGCTGACCCGCTCTATGATGAGCTGATCGAGATTGACCTTAGTACCGTGCGACCGGTTGTAGCAGGTCCGAAAAGACCATTCGATCTTGTGCAAATTGAGGATTTGGACACAACCTTCACAACATCCCTGCAGAATCCACCCGGAAATACGGGATTTGGTTTACCCCAACAAGACACACAAAAAACCTTTCCGGTAAAAATGGATTCTCAAGAATATTCCCTGAAACACGGTGCGGTCATCCTAGCAGCCATCACATCCTGCACCAATACCTCCAACCCGGTGGTTCTATTGGGAGCGGGTTTGTTAGCAAAAAAGGCGGTTGAGAGAGGATTGAAGGTACCGCCCTATGTAAAAACCAGCTTCACGCCCGGTTCACAGGTCGTGGATAAATATCTCAATCAGAGTGGGTTACTACCCTTTTTAGCAAAACTGGGTTTTGAGGTATCCGGGCATGGCTGCGCGACCTGCATCGGAAATTCAGGACCGCTGCCACCAGCCATCGACCTGGCAGTGAAACAGGGACTAGTGGGCAGTGCGGTTATTTCCGGTAATCGCAATTTTGAAGGACGCATCCACAAAAGCGTGAAAGCCTGCTATCTGGCTTCACCTTTGCTGGTGATCGCATACGCAATCGCCGGGACAATGAATATAGATCTACAAAATTCCCCGCTGGGTATTGGGGAAGATGGGAATCCTGTATATCTACGTGATGTATGGCCTGCACCGCAAGAGGTTCGGCAATACCTGCAATTCATACATGGAGAACTGTATCGCAAGGTCTACGAAAACGGGATGCACGGCAATGAACAATGGCAAAGCTTATCAGCAAATAATGAGGATGTTTTCTCATGGGATGCAAACTCGAGTTATTTACGCGAACCGCCATTCATCCAGGACTATTTTGACACACTGCAGGATATTCAGGGCGCCAGGGTGCTGGCATTGTTGGGCGACTCCATCACCACAGATCACATCTCACCCGCCGGCAACATCCAGGCAGAAAGCGACAGCGGGGTTTATCTGCAAACCTTAGGCGTCGTTGCAGGAGATCTTAACACCTATGGAGCTCGCAGAGGAAATCATGAAGCTATGCTGCGCGGCACCTTCGCTAATCCACGTCTACTGAATAAACTGGTTGGTAGAAAAGCGGGGGGATTCACCAACCACTTCCCGGACGGGAAGGAAATGAGCATTTACCAGGCATCCTGTTTGTATAAAAACGAAAATATCCCTCTCATTGTGATAGCTGGAAAACAGTATGGGACCGGCTCAAGCCGTGATTGGGCAGCCAAGGGACCATTCCTGCTGGGAGTGCGGGCAGTGCTGGCTGAAAGTTATGAACGTATCCATCGTTCCAATCTGGTCATGATGGGAATTCTGCCGCTGCAGTTCCGGGAAGGAGAAAATGCCGTTTCTGTGGGAATTGATGGATCTGAGAAATTCTCCATCACAGGCATTGAACAGGCAATACGTTCAGGGCAATCCGTTACAGTTTGCATGAGGAAAGCAGATGGAAGTGAAATCACTTTTCAAGCCATTCCTCGAGTGGATACTCCGATGGAGTATCGCTATTTTACGGCGGGTGGCATCTTACCGGCTATTTTCAGGGATGTGCGCGAGCAAGAATAAAGCAGTTTATGGGCGTCCGCTTACCTCACGCGAGATCTTATCCAGGAGATGAATTTCTGCGGAGGTTAATTCCAGATCCATCACCGCCGCATTCTGTTGTGCCTGATGTGCTGAACTTGCACCCGGAATAGCAATAACGTTTTCTCCACGAGCCTGCACCACCCAACGCAAAGCGACCTGCGCCGGTGTTGCGTTATGTTCCCCCGCGATATCCTTTAAAATCTCAATGAGCGGCTGTGTTCTATGAAGGGAATTCTCACTAAAAGCGGGTAAATACTTACGAAAGCCGGGACGTTTGCGGATCAGATTGGGTTGTTCGTGATACCTTCCGGTTAATAACCCCTGCGCCAGCGGGGAATAGGCAATGATCGTAATTCCATGCTGCCGGGCATAATCCAGCACACCGTTGGTTTCTATAGAACGATCAAGCAGATGATAGCGCATCTGGTTGGATGCTAGTGTAAGACCAACCGCTTTCAGAGCCTCATTGGCTTTTTTCATCTGATCCAGAGAGAAATTACTCACTCCCACCATTTCAATCTTGCCCGCGTGAACCAGAGCTGCCATTGCTTGCATTTGTTTTTCAATGGATGACAGACTAGATGGGTTGTGCACCTGCAAAACACGGATAGGATAGGGGGCTAAGTTCGTTTCTCGATCCACAAAAGAATGCCCTATTGAACTGGCAAAACGCAGCACAGGGTTCCACTTGGTGGCGATAAAGGTATCTTGCTCTTGGATCGACAAGGATTGCAACGCCGCAGAAAGACTTCTTTCAGAATATCCCCCACCATACATCTCAGCAGTGTCAAACCAGTTTACCTTACCCTCCAGTGAGGTTTGAACAATAGAACGGATTGTACTTTCATCCATATCTCCCCAAAAGCGACCTGCTAATCCACGATTCCCTGAAAACTGCCAGCAACCCAGACCAATCGCTGAAACATGATGATCGCTATTTCCAAATTTTCGGTAAAGCATATTGCTGTCCTTTCACAATACATGCATTCCATTTTGGTGTGTAATACTCAGGTTGTTCTCTTTTCTGTTTTTTCTTCTGGTGTCTTTTCTTTTCCACCCGCCAGATAAGCAAATAACACGCTGATGAAATATAACGCTATCAAAGGGAGCATCAACAACCCCATATTGACCGGGTCTACTGTGGGCGTGATCACAGCAGAGAGCACAGCAATAACGATGATTGCATAACGCCAGCCTTTTAGCAGTTGTGGCGCAGATACAACCTTCAACTTTGCCAGCACAAAGATGATCAGGGGCATTTCAAAGGAAACTCCCATCCAAAAGATCATGTTGGTGATAAATTTAATATAACTTGAAAAGCGTGGTACCGTCTGCACACCCATAAATGTGACGAGAAACTCGAGCGTACGCGGCAGCATGATATAGTACGCAAAGAGAACACCAGCAATAAAGAATATCGTTCCGAATATCAAACCGGTGAAAAGCCACTTGCGTTCTGATGCCTTCAGCCCGGGCATGATGAAAGCCATAATCTCATACAGAATGACCGGCATCGCAATAATCCCACCGCACAGTAACGAAACCCTTGTAAAGACCCCAATATTCTCGGTAACTTCGATGGATTGCAAAGCAGATATACCACCGATCGGTTGTGTAAGGACATCAACTGCATCTTCCGCAAAAAGAAAACTGATCAAAGTTGCTATGCCCAGAGCAACCAGGGCAATTAGAAGACGCTTACGCAGTTCTTCGATATGGTCCCAAAATGGCATTAGCTTTTTTTCGTCTTCGCTCATTTCCTGCTACTTTTTGCTGGATTTATCATCCTTTTCCCCATTTTCTTGTAAAGGTGGTTTGAATTCAGGTTGGTGAGAACGGTTCAGAATAGGATCATTGATATTCCCATCTAAAACACGCTTGATCTCATTTACATCATCTTCGATATCCGCTTCATCCATGATTTTCTGAGGGATTTCTCTAATTTCCCGTGAAGTTTGCTGCACATCCTTCCAGAATTGAGAATGGGTGACCTTCCTGATAGTTTTCCCCAGATCCCTGGCACCTTCAACCATTTTTTGAGGACCCAGAACAATCACCATCAGCACAAGGATAAAAAGGATCTCAGAAACACCAATACCACCAAAAATTTGCATGCTTATTCTGAATTCTATTTATCGGTTTTTTCGTCTGTTTTATCTTCTGCCCCTGCTTTTGATTCAGATTTCGAATCAGAGAGTCCTTCTTTAAAGGATTTAATTCCTTCCCCTAATTCGCCCGCAACCTTCGCGATACGCCCTGGACCGAAGAGCAGTAATACAATTACCAGAAGAGCGATGATCTCAACATATCCTATACGCATTTTTTCTCCTACTTTCTTTCTATCGGAATTATATCAGTGTGATAAGAAAATACTACCAGAATCCCTCCTATAATATTAGAGAACCGTAAACACTTACATCTCAACTTTAATCAAGTGGATTATTCCATTTCTTTTTTTATCATTTGAAGTATTTTTTCTATCTGGATAAATTAGAATACTTGTTCTATAATAAGCAGTATGGAAACACAGGAAAAATTGCACCTGCTTTCTTTACACAATAATCTCGAAATGCAAGAGGGTAGTAACCCCTCCGCCTGCCCTATCAACACTGGCAACATCTATGTTTCCCACGCAACTTTACCGAACGGCAAGAAAATGCGGTTGTTTAAATCGCTCATCAGTTCACGTTGCAGTAATAATTGTTATTACTGCCCGATACGTAAAGACAGCAACCATCCCCGCGCAAGTTTTCAACCCGAAGAATACGCTGCACTGATCCACAATCTCTACCATGCCGGATTGATCGATGGAGCTTTTATCAGTTCAGCCGTGGAAGATAACCCCGTGCGAACACAGGATACCCTGATCAAAGCCATGGAAATCTTGCGGTTGAAATATCATTTCACGGGTTATCTGCACGTCAAATTAATGCCCGGTGTTGAATTTGAACAAGCAAGGCATGTCATGTTATACGCCGATCGTGTATCACTCAATTTGGAAGCTCCCAGCGCTGATCGCATTGCCCTTCTCTCGCCTGATAAAACTGCTTTTGAAAAGCTGCTGGATCCTTTAAAATGGACCCATTACATCAAGCAGTACCCGGCAACCCCTAGCAACTGGAAAGGACGCTGGCCATCCGTATGCACCCAATTTGTGGTGGGCGGTTCAGAAGAATCTGATACAGAATTATTGCAAACAACAGCTTTCCTGTATAACGAAATCCAATTGCAACGAGCTTATTTCTCCCCTTTGCAACCCTATAGCAGTACTCCCATGAAAAATCATGCTGCCATCCCGTTAAAAAGAAAATTACGGCTGTACCAGGCTTCTTTCTTAATCCGGGATTATGGCTATACGTTGGAGGATTTCAGTTTTGACCAGCAGGCTAATTTACCTCTCGAAAAGGATCCAAAAGTGGCTTGGGCTGAAGCTCACCTGAGAGAAGCACCGGTAGAGATCAATCAGGCAGATCTTGAAACACTCATACGGATACCCGGAATCGGCACCAGGGGAGCTAAGAAGATCATTCAATTACGTTCTGTCCACCCGTTCTGTGATGCTGCGGATTTTTCAAAAGCCGGCATTCGCATAAAAAACGGTTTACCGTTCATCACGATGAATGGCAAACAAAGCATTATTCAACCGACCCTTCCCCTATTTTCATAATTAAAGCTGCTCTTCATTTATAATCAATCTAACCATCACGTTCTACTGAATCCATCGAAAAGATTTTCCCTTTTCGATTAATAAAGAGGATCATTGGATGAAAACATATAAGATCGGTTTGATCGGTTTCGGTTTCATCGGGAAAGTACACGCCAACGCCTATCACAGCATCCCTTACTGCTATAATAATCCAGAAATTCAAGCCGCGGTGAAGGCAGTACTTCGCCCTCACCCAGCACAAGATCAAGCCCTGCTGCAAGCACTTGACATTCCATTATGCACCAGTGACGAAGAGATATTCTGGGCACAGGACTTGGATTGCATTGACATTTGTTCCCCGAATTTTTTTCATTATGAGCAGGCTATCAAAGCAGTCGAAAGAAACCTCCCTATTTATTGTGAAAAACCACTTACGAGAGATATCGAGGATGCCAGAAGGTTAGCAAAGATAACGGAGGAGAGAAATCTAATCACTCATACTGCTTTCACTTACCGTTATATCCACGCCAGTCGCATCGCAAAGGAAATCCTGGATGCCAGGATACTTGGTGAGATACACCATTTTCGCTCCCAATTCTTTCACAGCAGTTACCTGGATCCAAATCGCCCGATTTCCTGGAGATTACAACAGTCTGTTGCAGGAGGTGGTGCCTTGACCGATCTGGGGATCCATTTTCTGGATCTCATCCGTTTTTTACTGGGAGATGTAAGCTGGCTGCAATGCCAGACTCGCACCTTTATAGACTCACGCCCTTCAGAGCAGGGAGAATCCAAGCGCGCTGAAGTGGATGTAGATGATTGGGCGCTCTGTACACTTGGAATGCAAGAGGGAGGAATCGGATCGCTAGAAGTGAGCAGAGTATCGGGTGGTGCCGGGAATGTGGCATTCCTTGAAATCTACGGCAGCCGCGGTTCCTTGAAGATCGATCTGGCAAATGGCGATCGGGTTCATTTCTTCGATGCCGCTAAAAATCAATGGATCAGCGGTATCAACCTGACTGAAAAGTACAGCGGGAAATACTACGACCCGGCTCTGTGGCCTGCCAGCAAACAATCATTAGGACGATTCATGGATGCCCACATCACGACCATCGTTGATTTTCTGAATATCATGGATGGGAAGAAAAAGCCCACTGCTGATTTCAAGGAAGCGCTGGCAGCACAGGAATTACTACATGCTTCTTACTACTCTGCTAAACAGGGTGGAGAAAGGGTCACAATCTATGCCTGATAATACAAAAAAAAGCGAACTACTTCCCATCATTGTGCTCGGAACAGGATCAATCACCCAAAAAGCATACTATCCGCTATTAACCCAATGGGAAAATATCATGATTCGCGGGATCTACAGCCGCACGGAAGACCATATGCAGGCTGCCCTCGCGCGCTGGAACATACCCTTTGGAACCACAAAAATTGAGGAAATCCTTCAACTGGATGCAAAAGCTGCTTTTCTGCTCACCAACAAAGAATCCCATTTTGATCTGGCGAAAACATTGCTTGAAAACGGGATGGATGTGTATCTGGAAAAACCGTTTACAGAAACGAGCCAGCAAGCCCTTGAATTGGTAAACCTGGCACAAAAAACCAAACGCATTGTAATGGTAGGATATAACCGCCGCTTCGCTCGCCTCTACCGTAAAGCAAAAGAGATAATGGAAGGGAAACCCATCCAACTTGCGGTCATTCAAAAACATCGCACTCACCCACATTACCCTTCTTTGCAGGAGGCATATCTGGAAGACATCATCCATCAGATCGATCTGATGCGGTTTCTGTGCGGGGAGGTCATCCCTATTCAAACAAAATATGAGATGAAGGATGGAATCCTACAAGGTGCTGTCAGCACCGTACATCTCCCCAATAATGGGCTAGGAACTTTGCTAACCTCTCACACCGCAGGAGCCTGGCAGGAGAGTGCCACCCTGCACGGCGACCAGATCAGTGTCCATGTGAACGCCTTTCGTAACCTGATCATCCATCAACATGACCATGAGGAAATGTATGGCGCGGATCGTGCCGGTAGTTGGATTCCAAACCTGCAGGAACGTGGTTTTATTCCAGAGATAGAGCATTTTCTTCACTGCGTACGAACACGCGAGCAACCCAGCACGGATGCTCTAGAAGCTTATAAAACGCAACTGCTATACGAACAGCTTATCTCAGGATAAAGCTGCCCCGTTCATTTGAAGGTACTGAAGTAGTTCATGATGGGAAGAAAAGATCGCATCGGCTTTTTCTTGCATGATAGCAGTAACAGGGCTTAAATTTTTAACCAGAAAAACTCTCATCCCTGCATTTTTCGCAGCCAATATTCCATTCTCTGAGTCCTCAAGAACAAGGCAATCTTGTGGCTTTGACTCCAGTAACTCTGCGGCTCTAAGAAAAATATCCGGAGCTGGTTTTGCATTTTGGATATCATCGCCACCCAACACCACTGGGAATAAGCCACTCAACCCTGTCTTCTGCATACGATACAAGACTTCATCGCGGTAGGTAGAGCTTGCCACCGCCATCTTGATGTGCATCTCTTCAAGATACTGCCTGAGTTCTGTAGCACCTTCTACCAACGGTAATCCTTCGCATTGGATTCTAGACTTGAAATAAATCTGAACTCTGGCATACACCGCATCAAACGGAAATTCTTCACCAAACCTGGCTAAAAGAATCTTCCTATAATCGTCAATACTTCGCCCAAGCCCAGGGTAGAAATCTGCTTCGGTGAAGTTGAATCCGTATTCTCGCGCTGCTTTTTCCCAAATCATAACCAGCAGGTTTTCCGATTCAACAAGAATACCATCGAAATCAAAGATACACGTTGTAAAATCCAATTGACTATCCATATTATGCATTTATTTTGTATTATCCAAACGCGTGAATTATACCGAAGAATTAAGAACGACCAAAATCCTATCAATTATTTGACAATAATCAAAATTTATAGATAATTGAACAACACATCATGGGGATTTGAAGAATCGCAGAAGGTTCATGTCCTATTCCGTCACATGCAAATCTATAAGTAGAAAGAAAGTATCGGGGTAACTTATGCCAGTTTTAGAAATCATTGTTGACACAGTGCAAGATGCGATTGAAGCAGAAAAGGGAGGCGCCACCCAATTAACCATCCTTTCCCATTATCCCAGTACAGGAGTCACACCATCTTATGGTATGGTTGCACAAATTCGCAAGAAGGTATCCTTGCCGCTTTTCGTTCTAATCCGCCCTCACACGCGCAGTTCCATCCCCTGTAAGGAAGACATTGAAACCTGTGTCAGTGATATCGAGGTGATGAAGACGCTGGGAATTCAGGATTTTATAATTGAGTTTATTGATCAGGAGAACAATCCTAACCAAACTGCAATTGAAACGATTAAGAAGAGATGCTCACCCATCCAGTTGCACAGCCACTTCGCTTGGGAATATTCCAGAAATCGCACCGAGATTATTGAGAAATTGATCAAACTGGGGTTTGCTTCTATACGTACCAGCGGAAGAACTAATATCAATTCATGGTTCGATAACGATGCTTCCAGATCCATTGAAAACATCTGTTCAATTCGTGACTTAATAGGCAATCGTATTTCCCTTTTGCTTACTGGAGGGATCACACTTTCCAATGTAATCAATCTTACAACACGAACCCAAATTTTTGATTTACAGATCGGGCGTGGTGTCCGGTCACCAAATAACTCTCACAGTCCGGTGAACTCTGCAATAGTTGCAGAAATTAGATCAAAACAAATTAAAGCCTATAAACAACACATAACGCAAATGAAGGATGATAAACTTTGATAATAATGTGACGAACGTACTTTCTTACTCCAATCTTATAAAACTATGTTAAATTTAATGCGATATGTCCCTTCAAGATACTATTAACGGAGAAATTGGGGTTAAACTGGCAAAGAACATTGCCAGGATACTTCCAGAAAAAAACGGGTTCAGTTTATCTCATTCGATAGGAAAAGTAATCGCAAAACGGAAAAACTCATCCATGGTACGCTGTGTACGTGCCAACCAATGGGTGATCAGCGATAAAAAACTGTCGTCTTCTGAACTAGACGAAAAGGTATTTGAAGTCTTCGAACATACCGCGTACTGCGTGTTCGATCTTTACCATAATATCGACAAACCTGAGACTATCCTTAAGAAGGTCTCTTTCACTCCTAAATTACAGCAAACCCTGGATAACCGTGAAAAATGTGGACAAGGAACTTTGTATGTTACACCACACCTGAGTAATTTTGATCTGGCAGGTAGAGCGATCACATACGCTGGGTATCAGATGCTGTTACTCTCCTACCCCAATCCAAATAAGGGATACCAAAAGCAGAACGAACTGCGAAAAGAATATGATATTGAAGTAATGCCGATGTCCGTTGAATCGCTGCGGCTTGGGAAACAACGTCTGCAGGAAGGAAAAGCCATCATAACCGGGTTGGACCGCCCTTTAGACCAGTCAAAATATCACCCCAATTTTTTTGGGTATCCCTCCATGGTGCCCGTGACCTATGTTAAACTGGCAATGCAAACAAAATCGTCCATTGTTGTTGTGGCATGTATCGGGAATGAAGATGGGTCTTATACCGCTGACGCTTCTGATCTGATCTACCCGGAACATTACAAAGACCCAGTGCAAGAAATGGAACGAAATACTGAAACAGTGTTAAAACAAGCAGAAATATTTATCCGCGCCCACCCAAACCAATGGTCCATGTTTTACCCGGTTTGGCCCTGGGCGTTAGAAGAAATGCCCCAATAAGAGAAAGGATGTATTATGGATGAACAAAAAACAGATCATGATATTTCAGAGCATGAGCGAATAAACGACATTCTTTTAGGACCACTCGAGCGACCTGCCATTGAATGGCTGGTAGAACATATGCCTAAATGGGTAACATCTGACCACCTCACCTTCTTGGGTTTATTTGCCGCATTAATGGTCGGAGTCAGTTATTGGGCAACCAAATATAACGAGAATTATCTGTGGCTGGCTAGCTTTGGGTTCATTCTGAACTGGTTCGGCGACAGCCTGGATGGAAACCTGGCACGGTACAGGAAAACGGAACGTCCTAAATATGGATATTATGTTGACCATATTGTGGATACCATCAGTGAAATCACAATTTTTATCGGTCTGGGATTATCCAATTATGTCAATCTCAATCTGGCGATGTTAGGTTTGATCGGTTATCTATGCATGACCATTCAAGTCTATATCACCACGAATGTTCGCGGTGTTTTCAAGATATCCTATGGAAAATTTGGTCCCACTGAAGTGCGCGCGATCGCGATTCTCGCAAACACAATCATATACTTCGTTAAAAATCCACAGATTTCTCTGCCATTTGGCGTATACGGTTTGTACGATATTATTGTGGGGATCGTCGTAATTCTGCTATTTGTCATTTTCTTCATTACTGTTTTCCAGGAAGCCCGCATCCTGGACCGTGAAGACCGCAAGAAATGGGAAAAGTAGAACCAAACCCACCGTTAATACTTCATTAACTTGCTAGCTTGAATTCCAACTATGAAACCGCGTTATAATACATTGGTTCAACTATATATATAACTTACATAACAGGGAGTTTATGATGATTGTAACTACTAAAAAACTATTTGAAGCAGCTTATGGGAAATACGCCATCGGCGCTTACAACATCAATAATCTGGAACAAACCATGGGCTTATTCCGCGGGAACTTGATGAGTGAGGCACCTTTCATTATCCAGATCAGTAGAGGCGCCAGGGATTATACCGATAAGCGTATGCTGCAGGCTTTGATCACCGCAGCCGACGAGGTTTTTCCTGAAGCAGTTTTTGCGGTCCACCTGGATCATGGCGATGAGGAAACCTGCTACGATTGCATTAACAGTGGTTTTTATAGCTCGGTCATGATTGACGCCAGCCACGCCAGTTTTGATGAGAATATCGCCATCACCAAACGTGTCGTAGATGCTGCACACGCCAAAGGTATTGTTGTAGAAGCAGAGCTCGGTCAACTGGGTGGTGTGGAAGAACATATCCAGGTTAGCGAAGATGAAGCCCGCCTGACCAATCCCGCTCAAGCAAAAGAATTTGTTGAACGCAGTGGATGTGATTCCCTAGCAGTTGCCATCGGCACCAGCCACGGTGCATTCAAATTCTCTGGAAGCCAATCCCTGCATTTTGATGTGCTTTCTGAAATACAAAAAGAACTTCCAGGTTTTCCACTGGTAATGCACGGCAGCAGTTCCGTACCCCAAGAGGAAGTTGAACGCATCAATAAAGCTGGCGGTAAATTACAAGGGGCGCGTGGGGTGGATGCCGATCAATTCAAACGAGCAGCCGAGTTAGGTGTCACGAAGATCAACATTGACACAGATGGG
The DNA here is from genome assembly GCA_003446605.1 of Anaerolineaceae bacterium. GTDB lineage: Bacteria > Chloroflexota > Anaerolineae > Anaerolineales > Anaerolineaceae > UBA4781. The sequence goes on along the minus strand of DMDF01000206.1, from coordinate 275 downwards.
CGTCTGGTTTGGACCCGTGTTCACCGTGAACATTTCCAGGAGCATCCTGAAAATTTTGATCTGCGCAAACCAGGTATCGTATTCATGGAAGAATACGCGAAATTCATTGCTCATAAAAATGAAAAATTAGGAAGTGCAGGTCAGCTACCTGAAGTAAGAAAACTGATTGGGTAAATCAGGAGCTATCTGAACAAGAAAAGGAGATAAAAAGGGACGCCATCACCAGAACACACAAGAGCGTCCCTTTTTCAATGAAACAATCTCGTTAACAACAA
>DMDF01000192.1 GCA_003446605.1 Anaerolineaceae bacterium | reverse complement strand
CGGTAGGGGTCATCCTTCTGGTCGAGGGTGATGGTCAGATAGTCATCCTGGATAACCGCTTCTGCGGATTCCAACTTGGGATCATTGAGCAACTGTGCAGCATGTTCAAGGGTCAGCTCCAAAATGGGAGGGCAGGATTGATCCGGCACGACGACCAGCTTGATTGCTTTTTCTCCGGCAGCAGGCTCGACATGTGGTGCTTCCGCGGGCAGATCGCTTTCGCTGATGAGCAGATTGGTTTCTAAAACCTGACCATCTTCCTGAGAGATGATCTGCATGGTTTGTGGGCAAGTTTGTGGATCGCTGAATTGGAACCACCATTCACCCTCTGCTCCATGTAAATTTCCGGATTGGTGCTGGAGCACTTTTTGCCCATGCCACCAGCCCGGTTGAGCCAGCCACTCGTTTTCTCGCACGCGTTTTAACTCTTCAAGCATTATCCTTATATCATCCGGATCAGTGTACGTTTGCTTCACAGCAGCAGTATTGTCCACTTCGTTTTCGCTCTGGGAATTGACCAAAGCACCATCTCCGGGGTCGGTTGTATTGCTTACATTGTTATCTCCCTGGCATGCTGATAGCATCGTGATCCCAAGCATCATCAGCACTGCAAAGGTTACAAAGGTATTTTTTGTTTTCATAAGTTTCTCCTGTTTAGGTCTTGACAAACCTTTCTAGTATCACTATAATACTAGGTAACTAGCATACTATAATAAGATGATACAAACAAATCTAAAAAATGTCAAGAGGTAAAGAGGTAAATATGAAAAAAAACATATTAAAAACAGGGATGCATTGGGTAATCGTCCTCGGAATGCTACTTCCCTTTTCAATGAATGTGGGCGAAGTTCAAGCTCAAGCGACATCCGATTCTGAAACTTTGGAGGAAATCACCCCAGAGAATATCCAGGATTTGCAATTAGTACGCTGGGTGGGAGAAGGCGCCTATACAGGCGATATTGCCCAACAGAATGATGGGAATCTAATAGCGGCAGCGACGACGGCAGGTGTAAAGCTGTTGGATAAAGAGAGTGGCGAGCAAACTGGTTTTGTCCCTATCGGGTTGGAACCAACCGCTCTGACTATATCTCCTGATGGCAGCACGCTAGCAGTGGTGGTGAATCTGCCCACGGGGGAACTGGACGGCAATGCACGATATGTACGACAGATTCAACTCTATTCCCTCCCTGACGGTGAAATGCTGGAAGCATTCCAAGATTTAGGCGAATGTGCAGATTCCAATATTTGGGCGATCGCATTCACTCCCGATGGAGCAGAACTGATTTTTGAAAAAAAGCACGGCGGTCAGAACACCGATAGAAGGTTTTGTGCTCTATCATTGGAAGGGGAAACGGAAATTCGTTCTATTGAAGTACCCCAGGATGCCATCATGGCGATTTCTCCGAATGGAGAGTGGGCTGTCAGCGTTTCAGGTGAAGCTGATACGATCTCCCTTTACGATCCTCAAAATTTCAAGGTAGTCGAAGAGATCGAGGTTGACGCAGTGGAAACCGTAGGTTCAACTCTGTTGTTCTCGCAGGATGGGCAATATATCGGCTTGAACTCCTATTCCTATGATGAGGATGATGAGGAATATGCCCTTCAGATCTGGAAGCTGGAGGATGGTAGTCTGGTCTTTTCTGACAATCCGTCCATGATAGAAGACACTGCGCGCACTTTTGACGTGGATGCCAGCGGTGAGAATCTGTACCTTGGAACCCAAAGTGGCAACGTGGAAGCATATTCCCTCGCAAGTGGGAAAATGACCAAGCAGGTGGGATCTTCTACCTGGACTATTTACTCCCCGATCGCCAACCCTGGGGGGATACCCGCTGCAGAGCAATCCTCCTCCATACAAAATGTGATGTTGAGCCAAGATGGAGAATCCCTGATCGTTTCCGACTCCCTGACCAGCTACGGGCAATCAATTCATATTCGTGTTTTCGCAACGCCAGAGCTGGCAGAGAGTTTCGATTTCAGCGGTCCGGCTGTGGGCAGTGACGACCCGGCAATTGCCTTTTCACCGGACAGCAGCCAGATCGCACTGGTTGGAGAGTCGGATGGCAAGGTTGAAATCTACAACACGCAGGATGGAAAACTAACCATGACACTGGATGGGCACACCCAGGTCGCCAACCAGGTGAGCTTCGCACCGGATGGGAAGATGATTGCAACTGGCTCAAATGACAACACTATTCGTTTATGGGATGCACAGAGTGGGGAGTTGCTCCATACCCTTGAGGGACATCAAGCGCGGGTCAATCGTCTGGCTTTTTCACCGGACTCAACCTGGCTGGTTTCGGGAGCGGATGACAATACCCTGCGGCGCTGGAATACTGCCGATGGCAACCTGCTGGAGACCCTGGAACTGGGGGATGAGCACTGGCGGGTTGAATTTCTGGATATTTTAACGGATAATACTTCGGTGGTATATCGCATCACAAAATATCCTTCCCCTTATATTGGATATATCAACAAACAGATGATCTGGAACACGCAAAGCGGTGACAGTAAAACCATTGGCGGATCCGATATCTACCTTACAAGGCTCTCCGAAGAAAATGACCTATTCATGGGGTATTCCATAGGGAATTCTTCTGGATGGCTTGTTGGGACCTTTCAGGGGGATGGCAGTATGAGAATAATCTCGACTTTCAAATCTCCGCACGGAAATGGTGCTCTCAGCCATGGTGTGGTTATCTCCCCCAACAAAAGGTTGGTCATCTCCGGTAATGGATTTGGACTGCATGCCTGGGAATTAAAGGAGAATGCATTAAATTTCCTTGGGTTGGTCGCCACCCAAGAAGCCATCCCCAGTTATGGGAATGAATATATCTTCTCGCCGGATGGAAAGTACCTGGCGTTCACCAACGGCGACGGCATCGCGTACCTATTGGGAGTGACTGCGCCCTAGATTAGATTCACGTTTTTCACAGGGTTGGGGTAAAACTCAACCCTGTGAAAACACTATGGGTAGGGCTGGGAAGAGATGTGACTTTAGGACAGCTATAATATATAGAATAAAAGCTTTTTTTAGACCTTCTTTCATACGGATAATTTAATGGATCACATTTTTGACGAAAACCAACCCATCTACCTGCAGATCAAACAACGCATCTGTGCGCATATCTTGCGGGGTGATTACAAACCCGGTGAAAAATTGCCGGGCATTGTTGAAACTGCCATGCAGTACAATGTAAATCACAACACTATTCAGCGTGTGTATCAAGAGCTAATCCGGGATGGTATTGCAGTTTCTCGCAGAGGAGAGGGGACATTCGTCACCGAGGACGTAAAAGTTTTGAAAACAATGGAGAAGGAACTGCAAACGTACGCGCTGGATAGTTTTATCCAGGAGATGGTGCGTTTGGGTTACAAGGAGAATGATTTGGCAACAATCGTGGAAGAATACATCAAAGCACAGCGGGAAAAAGCAAGAAAGGATTGATCCAGGATGCGAAAAATATACCGGGAAGAAATTTCGCGAGCATTGAGGAACAGGCGTTTTCTCATCGTTTTCCTGCTGGCAGGCATCAGTTTTACTTATGGCTTTTTTCAGGTAAAGATTATTAGCACTGCTAACCCTTTGAGTGCCATCAATGTGTGGCAGGAGATTTTAAGACGGGGCTATTACGGCTTTTTTGCATGTGTAACAGCCGTGCTGCCCTTTGCGGATTCGTTGAGCGTGGAAAAGAAAGAGCAAATGCTCAACCATATATTAATGCGCAGCGGATACAAAGAATATATATGGGCGAAATTTAAAGCCATAGCATTATCCGGGTTGCTGGCGGTGGTCTTGCCGGCTGCTATTCTGCTGGTGATTTGTTTGCTGATTTACCCGGCAGAACCGGTGCATATTCCTACTCTTTCATTCAACTTCATGGAGATCTTGCCGGGGAGTGTTATTTCACCGGGAAACACGATCGATCCCTCCCCCCTGGGATATGTGCTTTTATGCTTTCTATTTCTGGGCGTTTTCGGTGCCAGTTATGCCATATTTGCGATGGGTGTTTCATTTTTAACAAAACACTCCCTGTTAGTCTTTGGAATACCCTTTCTTTACTACAGTTTTGGTTATTACATCATTCCCACCTCCCGTCGTTTGAGTTGGCTGATCTCTACCGAAACAACCTTGATTCCCGCTGGAAATTTAAGCGCGGCACTGATCCAATACTGCTTGTTGTGTCTATGTTGGGTGGTTGGTTTTCTTTTGTTTGGCAAAAAAGAACGGCAGGTTTTAACTTAAGGGAAAACTATGAATATCCATGGATTTTTAAAATACCAGTTCAATCACTTTATTTTACGTCGGCGCTGGATTCTTCCCATTCCGGTGGGGTTGTGTCTGGGCTATTGGGCACAGAAAGTCATCCAATCCGCTGTTTCAAGCTATGCCCCTGCGTCACAGGGGAATGCGCTGGAAGCCTTCATTTGGGCTTTTGGGAAGCCAGAGATTGTCTATTTTGTGGTTTCAGTCCTGTGGATCTTTTTAATTTCAGATCTAACCCCAGAGGGTTCATTTGGACAACAAATAATTTTAAGACTCGGATCGCGCAGTACTTGGTGGATGGGAAAGGTACTCTTTGTGTTGCTCTCTACATTTGCTTATGCCCTGGTGTTGATGACAAGTTTTTTTATTCCTGTGTTGAGCAAATATCCTTTTTCAGAAACATGGAGCACGGCAAGTTTGAACAGCTCTGGCATCAATTTGGGATATTCCACTATGAACAGCAGCCCGCTGCAGGCGTTTTGGAATATTCTGCTTTTTTTGCTCATCGGATGGTTCGCAATCGGATTACTGGTTCAAATCATCAATCTCATTTTTAAACAACGCTGGGCTGGATTTCTGAGCGGTATCATTATTATCATTTGCTCCATGCTTGGAGCAATCGATGGTGGTCCAATTGGGGGAAATGGCATCACCTCCTTTTTCTTGCTGCAAAACCACCTGGAATTTACTCCCTTATGGGTACCCGAACGTGTTATTCCGGAAATATATTCGTGGATCTTCTGGGCAGTGTGGGTGCTCGTTTGCCTGGTGACCGGTTTCATCATTAGTCGTCGTACAAATTTCTATGCTGTAAAACAGGAGGAGGGTTGACCAAATGGGACAATCGCAAAATGCTGTTGAATTAATAGCGATCAAAAAGAATTTCAATAAATTAACACTATTTGAGGATGTCAATCTCCAAATCCCCACTGCCAGCATCACCGGCATCAGCGGACCAAATGGATCAGGCAAGAGCATGCTTTTACGCATCATTTGTGGGCTGGTAAAGCCGACAGAAGGACAAGTGATAGTTTTCGGAAAACGCATTGGAATAGATCGCGATTTTCCAACTCGAACCGGGGCACTGATCGATACCCCTGGATTTTTGCCTGGTTACTCTGCAGCCAAAAACCTGCAAATTCTGGCGGATATTGGTGGAAAAATAGATCGATCCCGTATTGAGGAAGTTTTAACTATCGTAGGGTTAGATATTAAAAACCAGCAGCCTCTGAATACCTATTCGGTGGGAATGCGCAAACGGCTGGGCATCGCCCAAGCTATTCTAGAAGAACCGGATTTGCTGCTGCTGGATGAACCGACCGACTCGATCGATCAAGCCGGTTGGAAGAATGTCTATGAATATTTGATCCAGCTCAAAGAAAAGGGATGTACCATTTTGTTGACCAGTAATAATCTGGATGAGATCACCATTTTATGTGACCAAGCCTATATCCTGAAGGAAAAGCAACTGTTCTCTACATAATAAAATAAAAATCCTGTTTGATGGAAAGAATTTGATTGGTGGGTGGGGAAAATCACCAACAAAATGGGAACATCATTCCTCATCCCGGCAGACGCAAATGCAGTCGGGGTTGATCTCGGTGGGAATACAGTTCTCGTCATAATACAGGAAATTGGCGCAAAAGCATTCGCAGCCGGGTTCAGTTTCAATCATGGAACAATCCTGGTTACACGGGTAAGGGTTGGTGATGATGCGATACAAGATACAGTCTTTCTTGCTGCTGGAAGTGGCGTGATAGGTAAGCCACTCTATCCCGATCTTCCCATCTTTTTTCTCAATCAGAAGACTGCCTTCAAAAGTTTCTGTGTAGCGCCGTTCGTTGAGCAAAGTTGAGATGGGCAGCATAATGCCGGTAAAACCGTCCAGACTATCAATGCCCACAAAGCAACGGGTGGTTTTGCTGAATGTGTTGTTCTGCAAACGCAAATTGGTTCCCTTGATCTCGGAAGATACCAGGGTATCACCCACCAGTTTGCCGGTGATAAAAGTGCTACCGGTGTAATATTCCAATCCGTTGGCTCTGAAAAGAGTGAGCGTGTAGCCTTTCTGCAGCGTTCCGAGCAGCTGCAAGTTCTCACCACAGATGATGACAGGTTGGTCAATAACGTCCTGATGCGTAGCTAGCGCAGTGGCTTTCTTGTGTGGCGGTTGTGTTGCAGCGGGAGGGGTACTCGTTTGTAGTATGTTGGGGGTTGGAGCGTGATATGTAGGAATGATAACGTAATCTCGTTGGCACGAAGTAACGAAGAGAAAAAGGATTATAAAAAGAAGAAATAAAAACCTATTCATAATGTCTTTTTCACTCGTATAACTGTATAAGTTGAGCAACCTTCTTCATGACTAAAGATATCATTTCATCCAATTGTATATCGAAAAGGTGCAGTGAATTTGTCAATATATCAAGGTGGATAGGTATGGAAAGGGAGGAAGAAGAAACAAAGTAAAAAAGCGATTGTAAAGAAATTCTATCTTTAGTTTTCCACCGGTGCAAATTTCCCTGTTACATCATCAATGACTTGCTTTAATGTTGGTAGGTCTAGGTTTTGCTTATCTAAGAAAGCCACTGCACCTGATTCTATCCCCTGGCGATGGAATTCTCGATCGGGGTAAGCGCTGATGAGAATAACGCGGCATTGCGGATGAATCGATTTGATGCGGCGCACACAGGCAATGCCATCTTCGTCTCCCAATACCACATCTACTAGTACCAGCTGCAAGTTGACATGCTGTGCGATCTGAATGGTCTCATGGATTGATTCAGCTTCGTAAATGGTGGCACGTGGATTAGCTTTCGCAATCATGCGCAGCAGCTGCTTGCGGTAGCGTGCATTGTCATCTACTACTAGAATGGTAATGCTGTGCTGGATTTTAGCTTTGTCTGCATCTTCAGACTGTAGCACCTGGCTTCCGGGGGTCCCCAAAATCTGGGGATGGCACATGGTAAAGTTGACCGCTTCCAGACGGCTCTGTACATCAATTTGTCGATATAGGCGGGTGAGATGGTTTTCAACTGTTTTAATGCTTAACCCGAGAGTATCAGCAATGGATTTATTGTCCATGCCTTGCAGCAGATAACGCAGCAAAGAGCGTTGTCGTGCCGTTAGCAGAGGAATCGTTCTAGAAATCTGTGGATCCTCATATAATTTGTTGATCAAAGAGCTGGAAATCCAGCGTTCGCCTGCCATTACTCTTTCAATTGCCACACGTAAATCGTTCAAAGGTTGGTCTTTCATGTGATAGCCATTTACTCCGGCGGAGAGCAATCCTTTGACATAAAAATCATCATCATATGCACTGACGACCAGAATTTTCAAACTTGGATAGAGCAAGCGGATCTTGCTGATGGTTTCGATGGGATCGAATTCGGGCATGGTGACATCGATTAATAAGAGGTCAATCGTATCTTGCTGGAGAATTTCCTGTACTTGCGGACCATTTTCAGCTTCCCCCACCACTTCCATTCCTTCGATCTGTTCGATCGTGCGGCGTATTCCCGAGCGAACGATGGCGTGGTCATCAGCGAGCAGTACTCGAACAATATCCATGCGTATTTTATACCACCAATTTTCTGGAAAGCATTAAATTGAGGATTCAATGACGGAAAAATCTGCCGGTAGGTATCGTGTATAATCACACATACCAGCAGATGATAAAAGATGTGTGGTATTTCTCAAAGTCGGGATCTTTTTTGTTCGTAGGGGATATTAATCTCCTTGTGGAGATATAAACAATGGAACCACTATTAGATGTTATAAATATTTCCAAATCTTTTGGTACTCTCCCTGTTATCCAGAAAGTAAAGTTTACTGTGGCGCAGGGAGAAGTGGTGGGGTTGACCGGCAGCACAGGCTCAGGAAAATCAGTTCTCATGATGATG
>DMDF01000041.1 GCA_003446605.1 Anaerolineaceae bacterium | reverse complement strand
TCAATTTGCATAATGCTACAGAATGACAAGACTTATATTCCTGATTACTTTTGAATATTTGCGAGGTTCTTTCGGTCATGATCTTTCCTTGATTATTGCCCTTACACGATCTAAATCCTCCTGTGTATCAACACTGAGTCCTTCGTAAGGAACGGTTACAACCACAACCCTCATACGGATACCGTTTTCAATTATGCGAAGTTGTTCCAATGATTCCGTTATTTCTAATGGTGTTTGCGGCATCTTTATATACTGCATTAAAAAATCTTTTCGGTAGACATACACACCAATATGTTCATAAGCTTGATATAATTCTCGATTTCGAGGGTATGGGATGGGAGCTCGTGAAAAAATCAGAGCATTCCCCTGCAAATCAAATAACGTCTTCACCACATGCGGACTGGTCACATCATCTTCAGAAAGAATTGGGCGACATAGAGTACAGGCTTTCAATTCCATATCTGTCGTCATGGGTTGAATGGCTTCATCAATCATTCTGGGGTCAATAAGAGGTTCATCACCCTGAATATTCACAACAATATCTGCAGGGATATCTTTTGCAACCTCTGCAATTCTATCCGTACCATTTTTATGGTCTATTGAAGTCATTTGAGCTTTGCCGCCAAACTGTTTCACCGCTGCAACAATTCTTTCATCATCAGTAGCCACAATGATCTCATCTAATAACGTAGACTGCAAAACGCGTTCATAAACATGTTGGATCATCGGTTTTCCACAAATATCTTTTAAAGGTTTCCCTTCAAGACGCGATGAGCCATAACGAGCGGGAATGATTCCTAAAACGAACATGCTACTCTCCTATTTATGGGTTTGACCAACTTTGATCATCATATCTCGATCAAATGGACGAATTTCATTTACAAGCCATTCCCTCATTTTTTGCCCCTCTTCAGTCTGTTGAGGATGATTTATAAAATCTAATTCAACGCTTAACTTCTTTGCTACATGCCATGCAATAATTGGCCAAATTAAGCCAATATCCCCCACAACCGGAATGCTTGTTTCTAATCTGGCAAAACCTGACATTTCCATTCGGAATGGTATCCCTGTTAATTTTGTTTTGGGTAAACCCTGATCTATAGCTTTCTGCACAGATGAATCCTGTCTTTGCAAATCCCAGGCACGTTTAAGGTTTGGATCCAAATCGATACGGATAAGCGTTTTATTTTTCAAGCTATAACTTTTATAACCATCCCAATTTCCCCAAACACCATGACCGGTGTATGTTTCGAATGGACCATCATGAATTTCCTGTGTAAGCGCAACGGCAGATTCAATCAACACATCTGCACTTCCGAGCATTTGCGCCATTTTCATACATCTTTCTGTGATGGAAATACTATCTCCGATGCAAAGCCCAACTCCACCCCCTCCAATAAGTTGAGGAACACTAACTAAGACTGGTAATCCCTTCCTAGCAGCAGTACCTATCATCGTGTGCGGGTCCGCTCCCCAACCCGCAACTGTTTCGAACGACAGACCATAAGCCTTTGCGATACCCAGGATTTCTTTTGCAATCCTTTCAGATCGCAACCCCATGGGATATCCCATATTCCCAGCTGCCTTAATAATTACACTACCGTCTGATTCATTACCCCGCTGAATCAAGTCATGATCGATATACATTTCTTTATCAATTTTTTCTAACCATTTTGGAGAAAGTTGCGTGATTTCAAAAATATCTCCTTTGGGTAATAGATTCGCATCGATTCCGAGGTCAAGACCATTTATACGTTTTACTTTATCTAAGACACCAGCCAGTTCATGTGAAATAACCGCCGAGCTGGTTGACAAGCCATCAATCACTCCTTTATCCATTAATTCAGCCATGAGCGTTGTAACTCCCTCATGTAAATTTGGACCGCTCCCCAGGATGACGACAACCTTCTTCCCTTTTTCTTTTGCTGCCACAATTTTTTCGACCGATTGTTCAATAAAGCTCAATGTTTCAGGATTCAATTGAGCTTCATACTCTTCATTTTTTTTATCATTCATCCCAAATAAAGGCATTCTATCGTCTCCTTAAGAATTGGCTTGATCACACTATTTCAACCCAGTGGTTGCTATCCCCTGTATAAAATACTTTTGCAAGAAAATAAAAAGCAAGATAGGAAGAATAATCGACAAAAGCGCAGCTGCCATAACAATGCCATATGGCGGTTGATTATTCAGACCTGTCTCAACTTGAAAAACATTTACGGATAACCCAACCGGTAAAGTTTTAACAGCATTATCACTGCTAGCAATAAGAGGCCACATCAAATTGTTCCAACTCTTAACAGCCGTAAAGATAACAGATGTGGTTATAGCTGGTTTTGTTAATGGCAATATAATCTTGGAGAAGATACCCCAGTTTGAACAACCATCAAGCACAGCAGCCTCTTCCAGCTCGGGAGGTAATTGCTCGATAAACTGACGAAATAAAAAAATGCTCACGCCACTTGTGCTCATAGGTACTATCAAACCTAAATACGTATTCTTCAACCCAAGTTTAGTTATCAATAAATAAAGCTGAGGAGTATAAGCAAAGAAGGGAATCATAATGGTTAATAAAACCAATGAAAAAAGCAGGTTCTTCCTGCGCATTTTCAATCTGGCAAATGCATATCCAGCTGGTAGACTTATTGATAAAGTTAGCAAAACCGTTCCTCCCGTAACGATGAGACTATTCAGGGTCCACTTCAGATAGGGGTACTGTTGTAAGATATATTTGTAATTATCAAGCGTAATGGTTTCGGGTATCCATTGCCATGTTCTTGAAAGAACCTGCCCTTGAGGTTTAAGGGACGTAGAAATCAGGACGAGGATTGGAATTAAATAATAGACCGTTACTATAAACATTATCAAATACATAAAAAACAAGGATATTTTTTTCTTGTTCATGCATTTTCTCCTTTGTTAATTTTCATTTGAAACAAGGTGATTAAAATAATAATTGCGCAAGTGATTACAGACAAAGCAGAAGAATAACCTATTCGAAAGCTTTTAAAGGCTTCTGTATAGATTTGATAAACAAGCGTCGTTGTAGATCCCAAAGGTCCCCCCTGCGTAAGTACATAAGCCTCATCAAACATCTGAAAGGAATTTGCCGCGCATAAAACGGTGATATAGAGAATAATAGGTTTCAGTTGCGGAATCGTAATATATTTAAAACATTGAAAAGAGGAGGCGCCATCTACTCGTGCAGCCTGATAGAGTTCATCTGGAATTCCCTGTATGGCGGCTAAAAAAGTGACTGTATTAAATCCAACAGACCACCAGATATTTACTATAATAATTGAATATAATGCAATTTGAGGATCTGATAACCAACCTACTAAAGGCAACCCCATTTGTTGAAGATAGGTGTTGATAATTCCAAAATTCCGTTCGAACATCCATTTCCATAATATACCGGCAACTGCGCTGGAAATCACATAAGGCATAATAATAATTGTCCTTGCAATAACTCGCCCCCGTAATTTTTGATTGAGCAAGATTGCCAAGAGCAACCCCAATACGGTTAGAATCACTGTGACAAGGATTGTATAGACAAAGGTATTAGAAAGCGCTTGTACAAAGAATCGATTGCTGAAAATGCTTTTAAAGTTAGCAAAACCAACAAATTTTGGAGTTCCAATGATGCTCCATTCTGTAAAACTCATTGGTAAAATAGATATTGCGGGGAGGAAGAAGAATAAAAAGTAAACAAGGAAATACGGCAGAAGAAACCATCCTGCAGAACCAAAATTTATCCTCTTTTTACGAAACATCTTCTTCCTCCTCTATTTTTGTTATTACACGTTATTGGGCTAAAAGCTCATTTACCATAATCTCCACTTCAGCAAGTGCATCTTTTGGAGTCATTGAATTTAACAATGTTGACTCTACTAAAACCACGAATGGAGAGTTTGAATCCCTTCCAAATACCAATGATTCATTTTTAATAGAGGGATAGTAATGTGCATCTGGAAGTGTGACTGCGAAAGCCTGCGATTTTTCAAGGGCTTTAAATTCATCACTCTCGAGCACAGAAAGTTTAACGGGTAGATGCCCAGCTTTCTGCGTCCACGTCAAGCTGTTATCAGAGAGGAAACTTGCGAAGCTCATTGCAGCAGCCATGCGGACATCATCGTTTGTATTCGGGAGAGCTAACATGTGAGAATCAGCCCAAGCAGCTGGCTGATCGTAGAAAACTGGCAGTGGTGCTGTGGCATACTCAAGACCATCAACCGTATTGAAATCAAATTGAGACCAAGGACCAGATATCATCATGGCAACAATGCCCTTCATAAAATCATCATCCGGGCTTTGTTCTTGTTCTGGTACTACTTTATACTCATAAACCAGGTCTTGTAAGAACTCAAGCGATTCAAGACCAGCTTCGGTATTAAAAGCTGCTTCCGTCTTGGATTCATTCAAAATATCCTCCCCTTCGTGTTGCCATAACAGTGACATCCATGTCCGGAAAGGAATACCACCGCTGTAAGCCAAACCAAAACCATATTGATCGATGTTTCCATCCTCATTCGTATCGACGGTTAGTTTTTGGGCAGCTTCCAAAAATTCGTCCATTGTTGCGGGTGGATTTTCGGGGTCCAAACCGGCATCCTTAAATAAATCTACGTTGTAATAAAGCGCGAGCGGATGCAAGTCGAACGGAATAGCATATTGTTGATCACCAATAAAACTACCATTCCAGGCAGATTCAATAAAATCTTCTTTTACAAAACCATATTCCGGCATTAAATTTGTTAGATCTGCTAAAACACCCAAATCCACATTCTGGTATAGACCGCTTTGCTGGATGGTCATAATATCAGGGGGTGTTCCAGTTTCGAAATCTAGAAGAATTTTTGAATATAGAGTACTCCAATCAAGAATAACTTCTTCAACATACACATTGTCTTGATTGGTTTCATTGTATTCTTTTACCAATTCTGTTAGAACAACATTCTCAGGAGCACCAACGCCGTTCCAAAAAACGATTGTCGTCTTTTCTGCTGGAACTTCAGCTACCGCTTCGGATTCTGTTGGTGTATCAACTGTTTCAACAGGCTCAGTAGAAGTAGCGCATGAGGTCAGCACTAGGGAGAGCACAATAAGCGATACCAACAAACCATATTTTTTTAACATGATCTTTCCTCCATTTTTTATATTCAAAACACAAAACTCAAAGCGTATAACACAAAATACTTTTTTCGAAGCACCTCCTTATATCTGTGATTCATTACGATGAAAAATTCAGTTTTGAAATTTCAGATTTCAAGTTATTTATTTCTACTTCATCCAGCGACTGAATTGGCAATCGAGGGATTCCAATAGGCAGCCCATTGATCGCTGAAGCTGCTTTGAAATACGCAATGCTATCCTTCAATACTGCCCGAATTCGATTGATGGTAGATTGACACTTCACAGCAGATTCCAAATCGCCTTTTTTATATGATTCATATAGATTTATAAAAGGTTGTGGAAAAATATTTGAGTTACCCGAAACCTGTCCGCAAGCGCCAAGTGTAAGCGCTGGTAGTGCTAAAGCGTCTACGCCACAAAGCACAGAAAAATCGTTATTACCAACCGCTATATACTCTTGCAAACGGATCAAATCCGGATTGGAGGATTTAATTGCTTTTATATTTGATAAGTTCTGCAATATCCTTATCAACAAAGGTCTTTTTATTTCAAACTTTGCGTTTCCAGGAAAACAGTACAAGGAGATGGGTGTTTCCGGAGCAGTTTTCGAAATCGCTTCATAGAAACGAAATACTTCCTCATCGGAGTAGCTAAAGAAAAATGGAGTAATTGCGGATATACCATCAACACCGAGACTTTGTGCATGATGTGTAAGTTCAATCGACTCTCTCGTAGATAAACAGCTGACGTGAACAACAACCCGGACCTTTTTATTTGCATAACTTAAAACAGCTTCCGCCAACTTCTTTCTTTCCTCAACGGATAACAACAACCCTTCGCCCGTTGTACCAGCGACCATAAGGCAAGGGACGCCTTCAGAAACGAGAAAATGAACCAATTTTTCTAAGGATTTGTAATCAATTTCACCCTTGGCATCAAAGGGGGTTAGTATTGGACAGATTATTCCGCGAAACGGGTTTGCCTTGATCGTGAGGTATTCATCAAGTGCTTGCAATGACTTTCTCCTATTTGAAACTTACCACACAGTTAATTCAACACGGTTATAAGTAATCGTTTACTCAAGTCAGTGTAAACGATTACTTCTTTTTTGTCAACAGTTTTGTAGGTTCACTCACAAAAATTATTTCTGATATTGCAGAGTGTTTTTATCACATATTTGTTCTTTTTACACGTGTTTAGGGGTGTTTTAATCGCGTTTCTCCTCTGATTTCCTTCACAACACAGATTTTCATCGCGATTATTCTATGTTGACAGACCTCCAGATATGTGTTATCTTGTAATGGATTACTTAACTCTTGTGATATGTGAAATATTTTCATGATAAACAAAGAAAGTCCGCATAAAATTACTGTTCATGATGTTGCTAAAAAGGCGGGGGTTTCTACCGCAACAGTGTCACGTGTAATCAACAACAGCGACACTGTAAACAACGATTTAAGAATTCGTGTTCAGACAGCAATCAATGAGTTAGGGTACCGCCCTAATAGAGCTGCATATCATTTACGATCGGGGAAAGTGAAAAGAGTTGGTGTACTGTTTGCAGATATCCGCAATCCCTTTTTTACAAGTGTTCTGGCGGGAATAGAGAATTATCTTCATCAGGCTGATTATGCGCTTATTCTAGGCAACTCAGATGAAAATCAAAAAATTGAACGCATGCAACTCCAGGCTTTTTTAGATGAGGGAGTAGCTGGCATTATTCTATCGTCTGTAGTTAATAGCAGTGAACAATATCAACAAGTAATTGAAGCTGGAATCCCTATATTGGCAATAGACCGTGTTCCTGATAACCTAAAAGTTGATTCAATTTCTATCAACAACATTAAAGCGGCGAAAGAAGCTACTGAACATTTAATTAACCTGGGGCATAAAGACATCGGTTTTATCGGAGGACCAGAACGCATCTCGACAGCCAAACTTCGAAAATTGGGTTATTTGGAAGCATTAGAGAAAATTCCAAATAGTAAACCGACTATCGAATTGGGCGATTTCGCCCAAGCAGGGGGATATCAAGCCACCATCAATCTACTATCTGCACATAAAGACATATCAGCTTTATTAGTAGCAAACAATCTCATGACACTCGGAGCATTGGAAGCTATCCATGAGAAGAAAATATTAATACCTGACCAGATTGCCCTGGTTGGTTTCGATGATATGCCGTGGGCTACTTCATTGCAGCCCCCATTGACGGTTGTTTCGCAACCAACTTATGATATGGGGAAAATCGCTGCAAGATTACTACTGGATAGGATCCATAATCCAGATAGTCCAATACAACAAGTTACACTTGAAACTCACCTCGTTGTGCGTGAATCATGTGGAGGATTAAATAGAGATCCATTTCAATGATCAATATTAGTCTAATAAATTGTCAAAAACACAGAGTAATCCAATTTAAAGAAGGACTCTTTTTCAGGAGGTTATATGCTCGTCGGAATTTCTCCATTGTTAAGCCCCGATCTACTTTCAACCCTGTACCGGATGGGACATGGTGATGAAATTGTTTTAGCAGACGCACATTTTCCTGGAGACAGCATGAATTCTCATGTTCTCCGCGCTGATGGTCTGAAAATAGTTCCTTTGTTGAATGCCATTTTACCTCTCTTCGTTTTAGATAAATCTTTTGAAAACCCATTGACCATGATGTCACCTTCGCCAGGAGATAGTATTGATGCACAGATTGAAAAGGCTTATCTTCAGACAATCAGGATGATATGGCCTGATGCTCCAGAAATCAATAAAATTGAACGGCATCCCTTTTACGACCGAGCAAAAAGAGCATTCGTGGTTGTGATGAGCGGGGACACAGCACCTTATGCAAACATAATTTTACGAAAAGGCGTCACACCGCTGCAGTAAGGATTCACTAATGGAGCAAAATGGAATCAAACAGTAATATTAACACAGCTAAACAAGTGATTCTTTCTGAAGCTTATGCATTAAACAATTTAGCAGATATGATTGATGATACTTTTATGAAAGCAGTTGAAATGATCTTATCTTGTGAGGGTAGAGTTATTTTTTCTGGAATTGGAAAACCCGGGCATATTGGAAGAAAACTAGCCGCCACTTTTGCTAGTACAGGTACACCGGCTTTCTTTGTTCACGCAGCAGAAGCTGCTCACGGTGATTTAGGAATGATCACATCAAAAGATCTTGTTTTCCTGTTATCACACTCGGGTAGCAGCGACGAACTAGTAAATTTGCTGCCCTATATTCATAGAATCGGGGCAAAAATTATCGCAATCACTTCGCAAAAAGACTCACCGATCGCGAAATCCGCAAATTTAGTTTTATTAACCGGAGTAGATAAGGAAGCTGATCCACGCGGTCAAGCTCCCACAACTAGCTCCACAGCCATGCTTGCTCTAGGTGACGCGCTCAGCATTACTGTTTCGATTCAACGAGGTTTTACACAACAGGATTTCCGAAATTTTCATCCTGGTGGTGCGTTGGGACACCAAAAATAACGTTTTGATACCCTATTAAGAGAGTGTACTTGATGAGAAATCAACCAAATATTGTTGTTGTTGGTAGTTTTATAATGGATCTTGTTTTTCGCACATATCGCCGTCCAAACCGTGGTGAAACGGTAATAGGGAGTGAATTTGGCATGTTCACAGGTGGAAAGGGATACAATCAAGCTATTGCTGCGTCACGATTGGGAGCAAATGTCACCATGGTCGGCTGTGTTGGTATAGACTTGTTTGGGGATATGTTCATTTCATCCTTGAAAAAGGATGGGGTAGGTATTAACTATGTTTTACGGAATCCAACTGTAGGAACTGGCGTGGCGTGCCCTGTTATCGATGAGTCAGAGGGAGACAATAGTATTATTATTGTACCAAGAGCTAATCTAACCCTTACCCCAGATCATATTGAATCTGCTTCATCACTAATCGCTACAGCCGATATGCTCATGCTCCAGCTTGAAATACCGATGGAAACAAGCATGCGAGCTGCTGAAATCGCGCATGCAGCGGGCGTCCCGGTTATGCTCAATCCTGCCCCTTTTTCCAAGCTCCCGGACCATTTTTATCAGCTTATTGACATTATTACACCAAACGAGATTGAAGCAAGCCAACTTACAGGGATACAAATAGACAATATAGAAACCGTGAAACAAGTTGGTAAGAGCATTAGGACACTCGGCCCAAAAATTGTCGTCGTGACATTAGGACAACGAGGTGCATACTATCTTGATTCGAAGGAAGAAATACAAGTTCCTGCCTTTAAAGTAAACACTCTTGATCCAACCGCTGCAGGAGATGCCTTTTGTGCTGGTTTTGCAGTTGCCATTTCACGTGGGCAAAAACCGATTTACGCAGTACAGATGGGCAATGCTGCCGGAGGGTTGGCAACAACCGTCTTGGGAGCTGAACCTTCTTTACCAAAATTGGAACAGGTTTTAACATTATTAAAACAGTGATAAATAGCGCAAATTAAATATCCTGCTATTTCACTTTTTTACAGATCGTGTTTCATCCCTTTGGTAGTGGATGCAGTTTTACCATTAATAAAAACAATCAACCCTTCTATTTGGATTTTTTTAGCTTGTCTCTGGCTATCTTTTTTTAATATTTATCTTTCGCGAAGTAGAAACACCTATTGTCTCTCATTAAGAAATGCGCTCTTTCAGCTCCTACTCACACAGCAAGGATTCCAATTTCATCCTCATCCCGCAGAATAGGGGCAGCGGATTGGTGCTGTGTTCCATGAGCATCGGAGAAGCTAAAGATTACCACCCTTACAGGAAATGATTGAATCACTTCGTTAGTTATTCTAGAGAAACCCAAATTGGGATAGAAATTGCCGGGTAAAATACTGGAATTAAGACCGTCAGGAGTCCATTTTGGAAACCTGGATATCGACACAGATCAGATTCTGGATGCAGGATTTGAGGGCAGGTGATCTTTTTAAGGAATTTATCAACTTATCATCCGCCAGCCACATTCATACCATTTTTACTGTTAACGATAACAGGAAGTGACTTCCACAAAATGTTAGTAGTCACTTCCTGTACAGGCATCCCCTGCACTTACAGCCCTGAATTTTTTCAATCTATCAATTCACTGATCCCGTTATCAATATTGCCAGCTGCATTTGAATACCCAGCAATTGATAGTCAAAACAAGCCTGGGTGTCTTCCTGATACAATGCGCGCATAAACTCATTGCCAATATCACGACCCAGCCTGCTGATGCAATACTGCGAATAAGCAGGGTCCTTCAACAATTGTCTGGACCCTGCCATTTTCACCAGTTCTTGCAGTGCTTTGTCGCGGATTGTAGCGTCATTCTCAAAAGTGCCACCTGGTTGATAGAAGGTTACTTGTGGGTTGCCAGAATACAGCGCGATCGTTTCTTCAACCGCTGCCAGGGCAGCCACGGTGCCCACCTCCATCGCCAATGACAGCGCGTTTTGATCGCCACTTTTCAGCGCAGTCAGAAGTGTAGCATCAGGCTTTGCCACTATGCGTTCTCTTCGCTTGAGTTCAGCAGCTATTCCTTCATCCATCATTCAACAAATCCTCATAGCTTATACCCTTATTTACTTTCCATGCTTCGCGTAACTCTAATTGCAACCCAAAGTAGTCTTTTGCTTATGGCTGCAATAATCCTTCATAAGCAATGTATTCGATATTATCAACCGTCACAGTATTCTCACCACCCGATTGATAAATGCTAAAGCCCCAAGGTTTCCCCGCGGAAGTTAATTCCGATAATTTTGGATCGTTTTGTAAGCGTGCAACCAGTGCCGATTCAAAATTACATGGTTCCCACATAACCGCAACAAATTCCTGCTGCTGGTTATCAATAACGATTAAAACTTCATAGATTTTATTCTCTTCAATGAATATTTCATCACCTTCCAGAAGAGCCGCTGCATAAGATCCTTCCGATGCTTGAACCTCTATGTAAGGATTTGGGCTGGGAAAATCTGATGAGGGTTGAAAATTAACCAGTATCTGATCGGTTGAACCTCCCCCAAACCCGAATTCTTCATAGCTGTCAGTACCCTTATAGGATGCACCGACCATTAAATTCCTGGCACCCATAAATGAAAGTGTAACATGCACTGCCTGCGATCCCCCTTCAAAACCGGACTCAGCAGCATAA
The DNA here is from genome assembly GCA_003446605.1 of Anaerolineaceae bacterium. Classification (GTDB taxonomy): domain Bacteria; phylum Chloroflexota; class Anaerolineae; order Anaerolineales; family Anaerolineaceae; genus UBA4781. The sequence continues at coordinate 8,699 of DMDF01000041.1, read as the reverse complement.
TACGCCACTGCTTCAGTCGAATTCATGGGACGAAAACCACTCGGTGGCAGTACCAGCATTCCATTTTCCACTGAAATATCACCCTCGAGATACCAATGATCCATTTGATTCATGTTATCAAACGTTTCTTGCCAAACCACCTGAGGGTTGTTCAATACCGTGCTGATGGCTTGCTTGGCATCTTCGTACTGGTTTTCACAATTTGTAATACTATTATCGCCGGCAGGATTGCTGGCTCCAACCATACCGCTGTCAATGGCCTCAGAGAACATAGTGGAATTTCCCTCCCCATCATAGCCGCTGATATAGATATATTCTCCATTGAATGGAGATTCCTTGGAAAAATTGATGTGATAATCGCCGTTTTCTCCCGGTTCAATTTCGCCAACTTCCCCTTCAAAGAAACGAGGTCCACTACCATCCCCAGAATAGATCTCAATGCTCACATTCTCGCCATTGAGATTTATCCAGGCGCTGATGTGACCCTGTTCTTTATCTATGGATTCAATTTGGTTGATGAGCAATTCCAATTCGTAGTTCCCCCCATTTTGACAAAGCACATTCCCATTTCCATTGTTGAAAACAGCAGTCTGGGTAATGGTGTTTCCTCTGGACCCGCCATAGATCATCACGCCAGTTTGACCATTATTGGCAATGTTGTTGCGAGGACCGATTACATTGCGATGTGCATCAGCTTGTATGATGATGCCGTTACTTTGATTGCCATTGGACGAATCATCCGCTTCCATACCGATCAGGTTGCCGGTTATCGTATTTTCACTGGCTCCCCGCTGAATGGAAATTCCATCCCCATTGGCGACCAAACAATTCCCCTGCCCGTAAGGACCCACGCCAGTCGCATGGTCTCCTCCGATGATATTATGCATAGCTTCTTCTGGATTGCCTTCTCCATCCACGACGATCCCGGCGAGAGAGAAGTTGGTTATTTTCAAGCCCTGGATCACATTATCACTGGATTGGATGTTAAATGCAGTTTCCGGTCCCATAGAACCATCCAGAATGACACCCACGTTAGAAGCATCAATGGTAATTCCACCAACACCCAGAAAGAGTGGTTCAGTCAAGTAAATAACAACCGGCGCGTAGGGATCAAACGTGCTCGGATCAAAAGCGATCACATCGCCACTAACCGCCTGGGAGACAGCATCCTTTAATGAACCAGGACCCTCACTGGCACTGCTGCTAATGACCCAATCGGCATCGATACTTTGTGCCGGTTGTGAGGTAGGTTCCTCCGCTACCTGTTCGGTGGTTTGCTGCTCTGCTGCCCCTCCAGAGCAGGCTGCTGAAAGCAGCATAACACTAAGCAATAGAATAGATAGTACGCTTTTCTTCTTCATCATTTCCTCCATTGATTTGATATAAGTAAATCAGAAATTTCAGCCTGTTCGTTTCAGGTATGTAACAAAATGATTACAATAGCGCGATCATTTCAAGAGATCACTTTAACCGCGGGCAAAAACCGGTAGCCGTGATGAGGAACAGTTTGTATATAGGTCGGGCAATTGGGATCATCCTGCAGCACCCGGCGCAATTCTGCGATACGGATATCCACGGTACGTGTATCCACAATATTCTCCCAGCCCCATACTATTTCCAGCAACCGTTCTCGCGCGATGACTTCATCAGGGTGGGTAATAAAATATTCCAATAAATTAAATGCCCGCTGTGTAACATGGGCAGGATTCCCATTAATGTATATTTCATGGCGCTGGCGGTTGATCGTCAAATCATGCGCCGAAAGCACCCATGCATCACGCAGCGAACAGGCATACACCTGACTTCTGCGCATCACCGCATGGATGCGAGCAACCAGTTCTAATGGTTCAAAGGGTTTGCTGATATAGTCATCTGCCCCTTCTTCCAGTGTCATCACTTTCTCATACGATGTATTTACACAGGTCAACATAATGACAGGAATAAGGTTATGTTCCTGACGCAGAGAACGAAGAAATTCACGCCCATCCATCACCGGCATCATTACATCGCAAATGATGATATCCGGTTGAAAAATGGTTACGCATTGAGCAGCTTTTACTCCATTCTCTGCGGTCCGGCATTCGAACCCGGTACGTTCTAGAAATTTGGTCAGGCTTTCGGTTAGATCTTGTTCGTCATCAACCAGCAATATCTTAGTTCTATCCATTATTTGTAACCTCGCTGGATTTTTCTCCATACAGGTCATCCTTTTCATTTGTCATATCATCCACCTTTATTTCATGGTATAAAAACGAACGGAATGGATGCCACTAACTGATTTTCCACCCAGAACAGCGCCTGGTATTCGCCTTCCGGCAGATTCTGCCAGCCGAACCCCCAGATCGGGTAAAAAAGTCCGGTCGTCCAATCGCCCAGTGATGGGCTGTAGAGAAAATCTTGCTGGTAAATCAAGCGCTCATAGCGATCACAGTAAATACCCACCTTGAAATCCTTAACAACATTCGCCAGGTCGGCGTGAAAACAAATACCGGAATTTCCATTACTGAAAATACTTGCCGGTTGTTGTTCACCATCGCAATTCACCAGTTCCAGCGAATTGAAATATCGGGGAAATAGATCAGAGTGCAGTTCTAAAGAAGGAGAAGGAATAGAATTTGTTTCGGGTAACTCTGCTGGAAGTTGTTGCTCGATCAACTTTGCCAGTTGGTATACGTTCTGCTCTGTTACAAAAGGATGAGTACCGCAAAGGTCAACAATGACCATCGTATTGCCTTTGTAAAAACGGTAACTGACCGTTCTCTCACTTAAAAATATGGATGCCTGTTTATTCAGGATGAGGGCGTTTTCTCCCAACTCGAAATCCTCTTCAGCGGGTACGTAATCCTTTCCATAATGTCCGGACTGTAGTAGATTGGCAGTGATTGGTACAGGACTCTGGATAATTATCTGTGCCACAAATAGGTCGTCACGGAAAGATTGGTATTGGCGTACATACGCGATCCCAAGCAGTTCTCCATTCGAATCAAGGTAAGAGACATTGACCATTTTACGGTCAAAATTATCAAAATCCACATCCTCCGGAAGAGCGCTCAGTGGAAAAAAATACTGTTCCGGATCAATCGCTTGTGATAGGGAAAATGAGCCTTCTTCTGATTGTTTGCCAGAGCGTATTGTTTGAGCGGTTTGCCCATCCGATGTAGTGTTCTCTTCAGGGAAATACTCAACGGAAAATTGAACTTCTCGACAGCCTGATAATAGTATCGTGATGATTGTCAGAGCGATAATTTTTCCCAGCTTTTTCATCTATTCCTCAATAAAATTATTTATTTGCAAAAAATCAGGGGCCATGCTGCTTATAAACGGGAAATTGCAAGGTCACTACCGTCCCCTGCCCATCCTTACTGCGGATACTGCAATCACCATTCATCCTTTTTGTAATAATGCGCACGATGGATAATCCCAACCCATTACCAGGAATTCCACGCGAATTCTTTGCGCGGTACAGTTCATTCCATATCTGGTCTATTTCGTCCTCCGGTATGCCTATACCACTATCTGCTATTTCTATGAAAACCTGGTCTTTTATTTCATGCCCACGAATTTCAATCACGTCGCCAGACCTGGTAAATTTTATGGCATTATCGATCAGATTTTGGAGGAGAAGATAGATCAGATCTTCATCTGCCCAGATCTCTGGTAAACGCCAGGGAGTAGTTGGAAGGGATATCTCCGTTTCCCGATCAAGGCAAGCAGGAGTTGCTTTCAGATTGGCATACAACTCTTCCAAAATGGCATGCACATCCAAGCTGGAGAATTCAAGAGGGCACGTTTCCAATTCGGTGATCTTGCGCAGATCGGATACCAAACGGCGGATGCGTTGGGTTTGTACATCGATCTGAAAGACCATTTTTTGAACTTCTTCAGCAGGGTCTGAAGATAACTCTACCTGCTGAGCATCCGCTTCATTGCCATTTTTCTCAACCATGGAATTAATGAACGCTACTTTGGTTGTGATCGCCGATAGTGGATTCTTTAATTCATGATCAAGTCTTTGCAGAAACTGGCGATGTTCCTCATTTTCCCGTTCGATCAAATCTTGAAATTGCTGCTGCTGACGATGTTTTCGGTATTGCACAAACAGAATTATCAAGGAAGTCAGGATTCCAATGCTTAGAATAATGGTAGCCATATCAATTCGGCTCACCAGAACTGGAATGTTCACCATTTTTGCGTCCATCCAGAAAGAAACAAGAAATCCAATCAGAGCAGGGACTATGGTCAGAATGTATTCGCGTTTTTCCCAAGACTTCATCGATTTATCCAAACCCTTTCACGATGCGCAATGAAACTCTACCTCCTGATAAAAATACCCATTTATTGTATCTTAATTAGCGCAGATCGCTTTTCATAGCGCGCTTTTTTTTTATGGGAGGCGATCCCGGGTCATCGTCTGCAATTATCCTCAGATTGTGTAAATTCCGGTCAGCTTGCCTGCGTACAAACCAATGGAAAAGGAGGAAACACCCGAATGCTTGTAAATCTCATCGCGGTTTGTAAAGATGAAAAGAATGTGGTCACATAGATCTTCGGAGGGCTGTTCAAACCCATTTCCACAGATAAAGATCAAGTTTAACCTGTAAACGGTTTGTAGATCGGATTAACCCTACGTAGCAAACGATAGGCAAATGGGCTAAACCCAAAGGTTGGCCAGTAACGATCTGCTTCCAGATTGGTCGTTCGCCAATCGGTAAAAACCTGTTCGTAGCCCTGCTGATGGGCAACATTCAAAATATGGGTAAATAACGCCCGACCGATGCCACGTTTCCTGTAATCGGGATGGGTAGCAGCTACAGCAAAATGCGCTGCCTTGGGTGTTCCCAAATAATGGATCGCGCCGATATCGACCGTGTAGATTGCCACATAAGCAACGAGTTTCTCTCCATCCAACGCCACCCAAGTAGTGGATGTATCATCATCCGCCAATTCCGCATAACCCGGTAGCACCTCCGCCAGATGCTCCTGCGGAACAGGTTCCCAAACTTGCGCCGTATTCAAATGAGCTGAGATCCAATGACCATTGGAAGCAAGCTGGTTGGCATCCGCTGGCTGCACCTCTCTGATCGTGATCCCCTGTGGGGGCAGCCCTTCTGGTTGTTCTTCAGTGGACGAAACAACTGCATAGGCTTGCTCCTGCCCAAAACTGAGTGAGAAAGCTGCACGTTGCCACTCCTGTATTGCTGGGCAGACCAAATAATGATTCAGTACCCCATCCTGAATCCAGTTATCCCCCACCGCAGCGTACAGGGTACGGAGTTGCTGATATTCATCCGCCTCGGATAATGCCAAACCGCCAAAGGGAACCCACACATGCCTGCGAAAGAATAGGTTTTGATCATAATATCCCAGTATGTACCCAATCATCCTGCCTTTTTCCAGCATGACCATTCCACTGCTTTCCGATCGCTCCAATAAAGCGTTCAGAAAGGTAACTGTTCTTTCCTGTTCGACGATATGGGATGGTAACAAAGGAAAATCGATGAGGATCTGTTTCGATCGTGCAGCCAGCAATTCGGCTGCTTCTATTACATGCTGTTTTGAAAATCGCGAAAATTGCATGAGGATTCCTTTTGGCATTGATTGTACTTGGAATGTTTTCCAAAGGACAACCTTACAACCAATCCCCTATTTCATGTCACGGAATTGGTGACAATTTTGTCACTCTTCCGGCAATGGAATGCGAATATAAAAAACTGTCTTTTCAGTCTCGGGTAATAATCCGATCTCTCCATGATGTTTTTCAACGATCACTTTTGCGATCGCCAAACCCAGCCCTGAGCCAGGGTAGCGCTGTGTATTTTTTCCACGGTGAAAACGCTGAAAAAGATGTTCTTGCTCATCCATTGGAATTCCAATACCGGTATCAGAAACTTGTATCAAAGCACTGCTTTTCTCTACAGTAAGCTGAAGTACCACCTGCCCTCCGACTGGAGTGAATTTCACCGCGTTATCCAGCAGGTTTCCAATCGCGCGGTAGAGCTGCCCTTCATCACCATACACAAAGCAGACATCCTCGGTTACCATCAGTTGAAAGGCAATCCCAGCCTGTTCCGCAGCAGAGGCATGAATTTCGCTTAATTCCTCCAATAAATGCCGAAGGTCAATCTTCGCAAACTTTGTGCCTGCATTCTTTGTTTCTAGTCTGGAAAGGTCAAGCAAGTCCCGGGATAGTTGATCCAACCTTTCAACCTGTTCTAGGGAACGTTCAACCATGGGTTTGGATTTTCGCAGTGTTTTTTCAGCGAGTGCTAAATTCAGATCAGCACGAAGGACAGTCAATGGGGTACGGATCTCATGCGCCGCATCCGAAACAAATTGCTGTAAGGTTTCAATATTCGTTTGAATATGCGAAGCCATTTGGTTAAAGGTGCTGGAAAGAGATGCCAGCTCATCAGGTGAAAAGACAGGTGAGCGTATTTCATAATTTCCATTCTTCATCTCCGTGGCAACACTTTCCAAATCGAGCAATGGTCTGGTGAGTTTACGGCTCATGAACCATCCGAACGTGATGGATACCACCAGCCCGATAAGACTGGCGATCCCCCACCCTTTCACAACACTCCAGATAATACGTTGACCATACGCAGGGCTTTCAGATAATTCAACATACCCAAGCAATTCGCCTGATGTACTGTAAAAGGCTTCCTGCAGAACAATGGTGGAACGTTTTCCTTCCTCTATCATTGAATCTTGCAGCAAAAACCCGTACATATTGGGATTTGCCTGAATTGAATAGGGTGGATTCACTTCAGAATTTGGGTTGGATGGATCTTCCGAACGTCCCAGTGAAAAAGAAGGTTGAGCGGTATTATCTAACATATTCGCTTCTTCAAGCAATTGACCCTGCTCATTGCGCGGTTTGGGGATAGTGATATTCCAGCTTCTGGACGGTGAACCAGAATCAGCAAGGGCATCCCCATTGATATCCAAAACACGCATGCGCGATTGAATGAGGAAAGCGGTAACATTGGTTTGGTTTTGCAGAACATCGCTGTACAAGGTCAATGAGTCTGGATCGTCTATCTCATTTTCCTGCACAATACTGGTCAGACTATTGATGGTGCCGTGTAAGTTAGACTGCAGATATTTCTCTTCCAATCCATGATAATAGTTCCAGATGGTGAAGACCAACACAGCACCGATCAAAGTGGTGGTGATGACTGCAATCCCGGCATAGGTCAATGGCAGCTGCGCCTGAAGCGATTTTAGCGTCCTCTTTTGGATATTTTTCTTTTTCATTTCACTCATATTTTAATGCGATAACAGGTGGCAAGGACTGTGCTCGTAAAGCCGGGTACAGACCTGAAATGGCACCTATTACCGTTGAAAATGCTATGGCAAACAAAGGCAGATAAAAGGGCATAAAGACGATAGTGGTGGCTGCGCTGGTACCGCTGGCAGTAGCTTGTTCCGCCAAGTAGGAACCACCCACCGAGTTGATGATTGTGCCTAACAGTACACTTAATATAGCACCCCCCACCCCTCCGAGAAATCCGATTCCGGCTGCCTCACCGATGAAGAGACTCAATATATCTTTATTCGTCGCGCCCAGCGCCTTCAGTAATCCGATCTCTTTGGTGCGCTCCATAATAGCCATGGTCATCGTATTGGCAATCCCGATAGCTGCCACAAAAAGAGTGATCGCACCCACACCGCCAAACACCAATTGCAATGTCGTGAAGAGGGAATTCACATTTTCAAGAAAAGATTGAGCTGTTTGGGTCTGGTAGCCGAGATCTGTAATGACTTCCGCCACATCAAGCACATTATCAGAATCATCCACTCTTACCGTCAATGAGGAATAGCCATCAGAATTATGATTTACACGTTCCCCATTGATCCATGACACAATATTATCTGCATCATTCATAGTGATATAAACTGCATAATCGGAAGTATCCCCCGATTCTGCCAGAATCCCCACCACACGAAAGCGAACTGTTTTGGTCGATCTTCCACTGGATGAATTCTTGGTTACCTCAACTTTAACCTGTTTCCCTAACAGGTCGGTGGTCAATGCGGCATCGCTGCCGGAATAATTAGGACGGTACATACTTTCAGAGACACTGGCTCCCAGAATGATCGTACCTGAGCTTAACTCCAGCTCGCCCTCGTCAACAGTGAGCCCTAATTCAGATAGGTCATCAACGCCAGCACCCGTGAGGCTGGTACGTCCCTCAAATTTCTGATAAACAAGTGTGGAATTACCCTGAATGCTCTGGTTCGCGATCACATTGGTAACATGGTCAAGCGCCAGAAATTGGTTAATGACATCATCGGTAAGGACAAGTTCCTCCGAAGAGCTGCTAGTTCTGACGGTAGTGCGGCTGCCGGGAGTGCCTCCCATATCAGGACCTCCACCCATCATACTGGCACCTCCGCCAAAACCAGCGCTGACAGTAATTTCCGTTAGGTTGGCATTAGTGGTGAATTGAGCGGTAGCACTTTGTTGCAAACCACCCACCAACGAAACCAGCAGCACAATTGACGCTGAACCAATCATCACACCCAGGGAGGTCAGGATTACACGCCCCCCCTGCCGTTTGATATTCTCGATGATAAACTTAACCAGTTCTATAAAGCTCATGAAAGCACGCCTGCATTTATCAATTGATGTTCATGGAACCCGGATTGATCCGATTACGGGTAAAACCAGCGCTGCTATCAAAACCGATCATCCC
>DMDF01000053.1 GCA_003446605.1 Anaerolineaceae bacterium | reverse complement strand
GCCCAAGGGATATTTTGAGAGGGTTGAATAGTCTGTTCTTTACGGTTGGCGCGCATACGAGCGCGTTCATCGCGGTATAGAATGTAAGCTTTGGCTACCTTGGAGTGCCCATTTTCGATCAGCATTTTTTCGACCGCATCTTGAACGTCTTCCACGGATGGATACTGACCGGATGGGAAATTCTCCTCTAAATAGGTGACTACCTGTTCTGTTAATTGTTCAGCGGTTTCCCGATCGCGCCCTCCCACTGCAACGGCGGCGCGATAGATCGCGTTGGTAATGCGCTGCGGCGTAAAGGGAACTTTGACACCATTTCTTTTAATAACGAATTCTATTTTGCTCATCTCGCCTCTCCTCAAGATAAATAAGCTTATCCTGTCTCTTTTTATACCATTACTATAGGCAACCTGTTAGTGGATTTCCATCATTATTGTATAAGAAAAAAGAGCTATTTTCAGGCGGCTTGGTTGAAAGTGAGGGGTGAGAGGGTCTTGTTTTAGTAGATCTTGGTAGTTGAAAAATAATCGTCTTCGATCTGTTGCCAGGTTTCATCCGTTTGGGGTTTGAAGTAAGGGGTGAAAAGATGCATTTGTTCTCTTAGCAACTCAGCCATGCGGTTGGCGACTCGCCTTATTGCGAAATGGGCGTTGGGTGCTGTGCGGAGCTGGATGAGGTGCAGCGCACTGCGCAGGTTAATAGCCGAAAGCACTCTGCGGTTGAAGGCATTTGGGATTACGTAAGAGGCTGCTGCCCTTTCTACCTGCGCAATCTGTTGGTAAGCGGCTTTAGCCATTTGCATCGCTTCCCGAAAATCCACTTCCAGACCAGCCTGGGTGATCAAACGAGGGATGGCAAACCCATCATGGGGTGATAAAGGCTGCACCGTTTGCGTCATCATGCGGTGGCGCTTGAATTCAAAGTAAGCGCCCTGATCCATCAGGATGTCAAAAAGGAACCAGCTGTATTCCAGTTCGCGCAACGGGATATCATGCTCTCCAAGTTTGCCAAAGAGAATATCCAGCAATTCCTCTTGTTGTTTTTGTGGCATTTTTTGAAAAGAACTCTCATTGTGCGAAAAGGACGTGCTGTCAAAACGGTACAGCAGTGCGTTCAAGATGTGATCCTCAAATCGGACATCGTGATCAACCAGAGTGCACCATTGATCCGTTTCTTTGGAATACGAAGGATTCAGTTTCTGCGCGAGCTGGGTGGTTCGTTCTTCTGCCTGTTTCAGATAAGCTATTTCATCCACATATTTCACCAATGTGGGCAGGTGAGTGATAGCTACCTGTTTTATCTCGCTGCCGATCTGCCGAACTTCTGCCAGTGGATGCGAGAGCATCTTGCACAGCGCGTTCTCCAGAGAGCGGGCATTGATGGTGATGCCGACGTTGGCAGTGGCTGCTGCTGGCAGGTAATAACGGCACACATCCATACAGCAGGCGTGCACCTCGCGTTCAGAAATGGATTCTCCCTGAGCCTGTTTGGTTGCTTCAATCGTTTTTTGCAGGACCGGGATGGCTTTCTGGTATCGTTGAAAAAGCATGTGTACGGTATCATGGTACAGAGCGGAGAATTGAGAATCTTTCAGCTCATCCGGAGTAAAAAAATTCTCCGCATCCCAAACTTGGTAGCGTGATGATTTTTCTGTGTAAGATGCCAGTCGGTTTGATTCCAGACATTCCACCGCCAAACGTGAAATATTCTCGACGGCGATATGTAAAACAGCATGTTCTGCTATGGATGCGTGACCATAACCGACCACCCATTTTTCGTGGAATTGAGCGCTGCTCTCATCCGAGAGCTCTTGGGCAATTTGTTCAAAGGATTGCGGGGAACGGGAAGTTTTTGCGAATGTAACGGCGATGGTCTCAGGACTGATCTTTTTACTATCCAGAAGGTAAATATGCCGTTTATTTTCCATTGCTTACAATTTCCCTAGTCAACAGGATGTCTTTTTCAATTTGAGCGGTCAGTGATTGTGCATTTTCATATTTTAGTTCATCACGTAAGCGTTGGATAAATTCCAGTGTGACGGTTTTTTGATAGATATCGACATCCCAATCGAGGATATATGCTTCAACCGTACGGGGAACCAGATTGTCATAGAAGGTTGGACGAACACCGATGCTTACTGCGGCGGGGCGCACATTCTCATCAATTTTAATTCGTGTGGCATAGATGCCATCCTTTGGCAGCAACTTCTGTGGTGCACTAGTGATATTAGCGGTTGGAATGCCGATCTTTTTTCCCCGCCCATCGCCGTGAACTACTTCACCAGTAAGTGAATACCAGCGATTGAGCAGCTGATATACAGATTCTACTTCTCCAGCTGCAATGCTTTGTCGTATAAGACTGGAGGAGACGGGAAGATCTGCTTGTAATACCGGGTTCTGAATCGCGACAGAGAATCCATATTTTTGCCCATACTCTTGTAGCTTCTGTGCATCACCCTCACGGTTGGCGCCGAAACGGAAATCATAACCAATATAGACCGTATCGAAGTGGTATTTTTCATAGAGATTGTGAACGAAATCCTCTGCACTGGTAGAGGCTAGTTCCTGGTCGAACGGGAGAATGATAGTCTCATCCACGCCCATTTCTTGCAACAACGCGCGTTTCTCAAGGTCACTGGTGAGGTAAAAGGGGGTTTTGATATTCTTAAAGAGAACAACCGGATTGGGAAAAAAGGTAATCACTACCGCCTGCTGATGGTGGGAATGGGCTTGGGCGACGAGTTGATGAATGATCGTTTGATGACCGATGTGCATGCCATCAAACGATCCAATTGTGATTCGTGAAGTGGTGTTATGGTTGTAAGTGCTCACGTCTATGAGAAAAAAACTTTTTTAGGTTGGTATTCTCCACTTTCTTCGTCATACTGCATCAAAGCGACCAATTCGCTTTGATCGGTAATCGCTCTGGCAAGGTCTCCGATTTTTTCCGGTCTGGCGATGCGATGCCCGTGGCGAACCAGATCTACTTCTTCAGGCGTGAGATATATAGTAGGCCATTCACCCAACGCATCTGCTGCCGGGATCAAATATTTATACCAGGTGCCATCCTCAAATGCTTCGGTAAGTTTGCGCAGTGGAATAGCATCTTTGAGCGTGAATTTTCCGCTCTTTGTCCGGCGTAGCCCTGCCAGCATAGCCCCACACCCCAATACCTCACCCAGATCATTGGCGAGTGAACGCACATAGGTTCCTGAAGAACAATGTACATCTACCAATGCCTGAGGTGGATCCCATTCCAGCAGTTCAAGATCGTGGACATGGATGATGCGTGGTTCAAGTTCAACCTCTTCACCTTTGCGTGCCATTTCGTATGCTTTACGACCGTTTACCTTCACGGCAGAATAAGGTGGAGGTACCTGCTCAATTTCACCGATGAACCCTTTTAGTGCTTCTTCGAATTGTTCGGTACTGATATCTACAGGAGAAGTACCTGTAATTACTCCCTCTTCATCGTAAGTATCGGTTTTCTTACCAAGCTGAATGACAGCCTGATACCGTTTGTCTTCTGCGGATACATATTCACTCAAACGAACAGCAGGTCCCAGCAAAATGACCAGAACTCCCGACGCCCGCGGGTCGAGTGTACCGGTATGACCGGCTCGTTTAATGCGGGTTCCACGACGAATGATCTGTACAACATCATGGGAAGTGATTCCTATGGGTTTATCTACTACTAAAACACCTGAAACAGTATCCTTTAATTGATTCCTTCTATCATCCATTCATCTACTCCTAATTTACATTGCTGATACAAGTTTTGGTAATTTCTAATACTTTTCGCTGGGTTAGTTGTAATGGTAGTTCGATTTCAGCTCCTGCGGCAGCCGGATGACCACCTCCTCCAAATTCTGCAGCTATATTTGCGACATTGATGTCAGTACGTGAACGCCAACTCACTTTTACAGAGTTTTCATCCTGCTGGTTGAAGAGTATCGATACGTCAGCGTCTTGGATACTGCTTAGAAAATTGGTAAGGTCGGCATCATCCCTGCCTGTGAAGCCAGATTTTTGCCGATCTTCACAGGTGATTACAGTATAAATGATATTTCCATCTTTTTGAAGCTTGTTTAAAGCTAATCCCCACAGGATACTGGCTTCCCAGGATGTATCGGATAACGCCTGCTGGTAGGTATCGGTCAGGTTAGCGCCCTTTTCCATCAGGAAGGCAGCCGTTTTGAGGGTATGTGGGGTTGTGTTGGGTGTTCGAAAACCGATAGTATCGGTGATGATCCCCATCAGCAAAGCGTTGGCTGCCGCTGCAGGGATTGGAATATTCCAGGTGATTAACAGTTCTGTCACAATCTCGGCTGTAGCTGACGCATTGGGATCCACATAGTTGATTGCAGCAAATGATTCATTGGTGGCATGATGGTCAATATTAATATCCACTTTTTTTTCATGGAAATGTTTTGGCATGCGTTTTTGATCAGCACAATCCAGTGCGATCAGCAGACTCTCTGAAGAGTATGTGCCCTTTTTTTCTTTTTCTTCAATAAAACGAAAGCGCTGGGGTAGCGTCTCTTCAAATGCAAGGAACACATCTTTCCCATAGGCGCGAAGAGCTAATCCCATACCAACCAGTGATCCAATTGCATCCCCATCAGGTCGGATGTGAGATATCAGGGTGACATGCGTGGCATTCTGGATAACATGCAGAAGCTGCTGGCTATTGGAAGGTGTTTCAGTCATTCAAGGGGTCTTTCTTCTCTCGTTCTGCTTGAATGCTATCAAGCAAATGCTCGATTCGTTCAGCGCGTTCCGGTGTGGGATCCCAAAAGAAACGCAGTTCGGGGAAGGTGCGCAGCTCGATTTTACTGGCTAATTGACTGCGGAGGTATCCCTTTGCATGATTCAAACCTGCCAGGATTTCTGCTTCTCTTTCCTGCCCTTCCAATGCAGATACAAAGATATTGGCAAATGCCAATTCTCGGTCCACGTTAATATCTGTGATATAGATACCTTCCAAGCGTGGGTCATGTACCACGCCACGTACAAACATCTCCGTAAGGTCCTGCTGCATTCTATCAGCAATCCTTTTTAATCTTGTTTTAGATGGCATTTTCTACCCTGTTTTTTGATCTATCCAGCCGGTACTTCCTCGAAGGTGTAGCACTCGAGGATATCACCTTCAGAAAAATCATTAAATCCTTTCACGCGGATTCCACATTCAAACCCTTCACGCACATCGCGTACGTTTTCCTTTTCTCTTCGCAAGGAAGCCACCTCCCCTTCAAAGATGGTCTGCCCATTACGGATAACCCGCATGCTGGCATTGCGGCGAATGATACCTTCTATCACTTTACAGCCTGCAATTTTACCAACTTTTGAGAAGGAGAAAACTGCCAGAACGTGTGCTTTTCCAAGAACTACCTCATGCTTTTCGGGTTCAAGCATCCCTTTCAAGGCTTTCTCAATATCTTCCGTGAGGCGGTAAATGATGCTGTAAAGGCGAATAGAAATACCCTCTGCTTCAGCTAATTTGTTCGCAGAAGAGTCTGCTTCGACATTGAAGCCAACCACAATTGCATTAGAAGCGGAAGCCAGCATGATATCGCTTTCGCTAATATTCCCGGTTTCAGCGTGCAGCACGTTGATCTTGATCTCTTTCTGATCAATGTCATTTAATGTTGAGATGATGGGGTCGAGTGATCCTTGTACATCTGCCTTGATGATCAGGCGCAGGTCACGTAATTCACCCGCTTGAAAACGGCTGAAAATATCTTCAAGACTGGCTTGTTTCTTTTTCTGTTTGTCTTCCGCGATTTTGGCTTTGCGATCCTCTACAATGGCACGTGCTTCCTTATCGGATGCGGTTACTTGGAACAGATCGCCTGCCTGCGGAACTTCGTTCAAACCCAGGATCTGAATGGGTGTAGCAGGACCGGCTTCTTCGATCTTTTCTCCATAATAATCGTACATGGCTTTGATCTTACCGTGTGACAATCCAACTACCACGGCATCACCCAGGTACAATGTTCCATTTTGGACCAGCAGAGTTGCGACCACGCCGCGCGCTTTATCAACTTTCGCTTCGATGACCGTCCCGATCACTTTTCCTTTGGGGTTTGCTAGGATGGTATTGCTATCTGCCACCAGCGTGATGGCTTCCAGCAGATCCTCAAGCCCCATTTTCATCTTAGCAGAAACTGGGACGATGATGGTATCTCCATCCCATTCATCTGAAACCAGCCCGGCATCTGCCAGTTGTTTCTTCACCATATCAGGGTTGGCGTCATCACGATCAATTTTATTCAATGCTACGATAATGGGCACACGCGCTGCTTTGGCGTGAGCGATCGCTTCTTTTGTTTGCGGCATAACACCATCATTGGCTGCTACCACCAACACCACAATGTCAGCGCCCTGTGCACCACGGGCGCGCATGGCGGTAAACGCAGCATGCCCGGGTGTATCCAGGAATGTGATCTTGCGGCTGTTATGAACAACCTGGTAAGCGCCAATGTGTTGGGTGATCCCGCCTGATTCTTCCCCTGCCACGTTGGTATGGCGGATGGCATCCAGCAGGGTTGTCTTCCCATGATCAACATGACCTAGAATGGTAACCACCGGGGGGCGTTTAACCAAGTTCTCGGGGGCTTCATCTTCAATCAGCTTTCGCCATAGAGGAATCTCGCCATGTTCTTCTTCTGATATTTCGGGTATTTCAAGCGCAGCATCCATGTTCAATTCAGCACAAACTACTGCGGCGGTGTCAAAATCAATGATCTGGTTGATGTTTGCCATCACACCATTGTTCATTAAAATCTTTATGATCTGAATTGGGCTTGAACCAATCCGTTCCCCAAGGTCTCTGATAGTGATGCTTGCGGGTAATTCTACGGTCTTTTTTGTGTTCTCGCTCATATTTGCCTCCATTGATGCTGCTCCCCTATGCATGCCTTGTTTCTATTTTCTTTTTGGTGAGCGAGGTGACCTGATTGGGTTACACTGGCTAAAGACTCAAGCTCGCATTTTCAGATATTCTCCGGCAGGTTATTAAAATAATTATTCAAATATTCTATATCCTGCTTGCTAAGGACCACTTTTAATGCGTTTGCCAGGCTTCCTTTTCGTGCTCGCTCCCAACATTCTTTTCTGGAGTGTAAATACGCTCCACGACCATTTAACTTTCCTGTGGGATCAATCATGATCCCTTCTGTCGTTCGTACGATACGGACCAGCTCTTTTTTGGAAAGAACCTCACGGCATCCCACGCAGGTCCGTACCGGCATGTGTTTTTTGGACAGTTGTTGTTTATTCACTACCGTTCTCTGATCACTATCCTTCTTCTTCCCAACCCCAACCTTCATCACCTCGTTTGTGTTTCTTCTTGACGAGGGTCAAATCCAGATCGGGATCGTATTCGATCTCTTGATATTTTCGTTTCTTCTTTTTCTTGTCATCTTTATCATCAGATTCGTCGAATTCTTCTTCAGAAAAGGTTTTATTGGTAAGCTTTTGTGATTCGAGGTTGAACATTTCTTCGAAGGATAATTCCTGGTTGGGTTCTTCTTCCTCAGATGCAGCTTCAGTTTCCTCTTCCAGCACTTCTTCGACCGCATCTTCGACCACAGGAATAGACGCTTCGATCTGTTCTACTTCAGGTTCAATCACTTCCATTTCCGCGGATTCAAGCGTTGTGGGAAGTTCTTCTTCCAGTTGTACTGTTTCTACAACTTCCGGTTCAGCAGGAATCAGGTCACTGAGATTATTAATGATCTCTTCGATCTTCTCTAGAGTCTTAGGACCGATCCCGGGCAGCCCCAGGATGGAATCTGGTTTGGTTTTCATGGCAAGAGCTAATTCACCAAGATTGTGGATACCGCCGTCATCTAATATTGTATGCACACTTTCAGGCAAGATCTCATCATTCAGTTCAATATTAAATGCAGGTCGAGGAATCTCTTTCAAAGCCTCCTGAATGATCTTTTCTCGTTCTGCTTGGAACTCTTGTCTTTCTGAGAGGAGGTCTCTTTCCATCATGTCAACGAATTTGACCAGAACGTCGTAATCATCCATATTGAGGATACGACCTTCTGTTTTGCGGGTCATGATTTCTTCTGCTTTAATGATCTCTTCCTGGTAGCGCTGGGCTTTTTCAGCCAGCTCTGCTTCGTTATGCAGTGCGAACAGCCAATCAGATACAGCTTCTGGCAAACTCTTGATGTCAATGCGCCAGCTTGTCAAGCGTGCTGCAAGCCGTGCGTTCTGCCCATCGCGCCCAATCGCCAGTGAAAGTTGGTCTTCGGGCACCACTACTAGAGCGGTCTTTGCTTCTTTATGGCTTTCATTGAGGTAAACACCGTTGACGCGTGCCGGGCTGAGTGCCTTGGCGATGAATAAATGAGGGTCTTTGTTCCACTCAATAACATCAATCTTTTCATCATGTAGTTCACGCACGATAGCTTGAATTCTGACGCCGCGCTGACCAACGCAAGCACCTACCGGGTCAATACCCTGCTGGGTGGCAGAAACAGCCACCTTAGCGCGTTGCCCGGGTTCACGTGCGATGGAGCGGATCTCCACAATGCCATGGAATATCTCGGGTACTTCGTTTTCCAACAATCGGCGCAGAAAATCGCGATGTGTTCTGGAGAGGATGATCTGTGGTCCGCGTGGCGAATCTTTCACTTCCGCTACCAGAGCGCGCACACGATCATGAATGCGGAAGCGTTCGTAAGGGATCATCTCTTTGCGCGGCATAGTTCCTTCTGCCTTCATTTCCAACCCGATGGTGAGCCCGTGCGAACCGGTAGCTTGCACTACACCACTGATAATCTCTCCGACCTGTTTGGCATAGTAATCAAGCTGCATTTGGCGTTCCGCTTCACGGATCTTCTGCTGGATCACCTGACGGGCTGTCTGAGCGGCAACGCGCCCAAAATTTTCGGGAGTACTTTCAACCAGTACCATATCTCCCAGCTCCGCATTGGGTTCGTATTCTTTGGCAACTTTCAGAACGACTTCCGTTCGATCATCCTGAACACTTTGCACAACTTCTTTTTCTGCGAAGATCTGGAATTCGCCTTTTTCAAGGTCGATTTTAGCGATCACCTGCTGGGCGGTGGATGCGTTGACAGATTTGCGATAAGCCGAAACCATCGCAGATTGGAGGGCATCATAGATGACCTCTCGCGGAAGTCCTTTATCTTCAAGCACCTCATTGAAGGCTAAAATTATTTCATTCTTCATGTCCGTTACTCTCCACTTAGATTCCTCTCATAAATATGAAGAAAAGTGGGGGGCGCCCACTTTCCGGTGTATTCGATATAGATGGAACTAACGAAGAATATTTTAACATGATTTGTTTATTGCAGCAAGTTCAACTTTTATCAATGCTTGATTTATAATCAAGGAAAAAGGAGAGGGATACCATGAAGAAACGGTTGTGGTGGCGTGATGGGGTGATTTATCAGATTTACCCTCGCTCTTTTATGGATACAAACCAAGACGGCATTGGAGATCTACCCGGTATCATAGAAAAACTGGATTATCTGCAGGATCTGGGAATTGATGCGATCTGGCTTTCGCCCATTTACCCCTCTCCGGATGTGGATTTTGGTTATGATGTCAGCGATTACCGAACCATCGATGCAAAATACGGCAGCATGCGCGATTTTGATGCACTGGTAAGGCAGGCTCACAAGCGGGATATCCACATCATTATGGACCTGGTACTCAACCATACCTCTGACCAGCACCCCTGGTTTTTGGATGCCCGCAGCTCGCGCGATAGCAAATTCCGTGATTACTATATCTGGAAGGATCCGCGTAATGGTAAGGTACCCAATAACTGGCTTTCTATTTTCGGTGGATCAGGTTGGGAGTATGATGAAACAACTGGGCAGTATTATTTCCATCATTTCTATAAAGAACAACCTGATCTGAATTGGCGCAACCCGCTTGTGCGCAAGGAGATGCTGGATGTGTTGCGCTTTTGGCTGGAAAAAGGGGTGGATGGCTTTCGGTTGGATGTGTTTTCAGCATATTTTAAACATGCTGATTTCCCAGATAACCCCCGCAAGTTTATAGGGCTGCGCCCGCATGACCGTATGCGACACATCTACGATACCGACCAGCCTGAAATGATCCCGCTCTTGAAGGAGATTCGAACACTGTTAGATGAATACCCTGAACGTTATGCGGTGGGTGAGACCTTCATGGCGACCTATAAAAAAGCTGCCCAATATTGTGGGGATGATCTGCTGCATGCTGCTTTCTCCTTCGAGGAATTTTTGGGTGGAAAGTGGAAGGCTTCCAGATTTCTGAAAGCCATCAAAACATGGGAGATTATCCTGGAGAGCAAATGCTGGCCTAATTACGTGTTGAACAATCACGATGTGCGCCGGTCCGCCAGCCGCTATGCAAAGGGGCAGGATGATGCCCGCTTGAAAGTAGCGGCAGTCATGCTCCTGACCCTGCGAGGGACTCCTTTCCTTTATTATGGGGAAGAGATCGGTATGCGCGAGGGAATGTTTAAAAAGAAGGATATACAAGATCCGGTTGGCAAACGCTATTATCCTTTTTATAAAGGTCGCGATGGCTGCCGCACACCCATGCAGTGGAACGGCTCATCTTTTGGCGGGTTCAGCAGCGTCCAGCCATGGCTGGCTGTCAATCCGGATTATCAAACACGTAATGTTCAGCAGCAGGCAGAAGATGAACATTCCCTGCTGAACTTTTATAAGGAGCTGCTGCATCTTAGAAAGGAACATATCGCTCTCATGCGCGGAGATTTTGAGGCAGCTACCAACATGCCGTCAAATACCCTTGTTTATTTCCGTTGTGTGGTGGAAGAGCAGATCATGGTGGCGTTAAATTTCGATGAAAGACCAAAACACCTTGATCTGGTGAATATTGGTGGTCAGGGCTGCGATCTGCTGCTTAGTACCCACGTGAAACCAATGCAGAGCAGCAGTAAATGCAGCGAATATATCCTGCGGGGCAATGAAGCGGCTATCTTTTCGTTGAAAATGTTTGATTAGAAAGCAATGTTTATCTTCAACGGGAATAAATAGGTTTTGTCACTTTTCAAAATTTGCATGGTGGCTATACTTACAGAAAAAAGATGGATTGGAGCTTATGAATCATATTGATGACGAACGAAAACGTTGGGAACAGCAAACTTTGAACCCGGTAGTAGGAAAATATCCTGAACGGGAACCGGATTTTGTGACCCCTTCCTCCATTCCTGTTCCGGAGGTTGCCCTGCCAAAGGATCAGGATTATATGGAAAAACTGGGTTTTCCCGGTGAATACCCCTTTACGCGCGGGGTGCAACCCAATATGTATCGTGGCAAGTTCTGGACTATGCGCCAATATGCCGGATATGCCACCGCCCAAGAATCCAATGAACGGTACCGGTACCTGCTGGAGCAGGGGCAGACCGGGCTCTCCGTTGCTTTTGATCTTCCCACCCAGATCGGCTATGATAGTGATGACCCTATAGCAGCCGGTGAGGTGGGGAAGGTAGGTGTGGCGATATCCTCCATCGAAGACATGGAACTGCTTTTCCATGAGATCCCTCTGGATAAGGTATCGACCAGTATGACCATCAATGCTCCCGCGGCGATTTTGCTTGCGATGTATGTGGCAGTAGCGAAAAAACAGGGTGTGGAAACCAGTAAACTGCGTGGCACAATTCAAAACGATATCCTTAAGGAATATGTGGCTCGCGGAACTTATATTTTCCCACCCAAGCCTTCCATGCGGTTGATAACCGATAGCTTTCAGTATTGCCAGAATAATATTCCTCGCTGGAACACCATCAGCATTTCCGGCTATCACATCCGGGAAGCAGGTTCTACCGCCGTGCAAGAAGTGGCTTTTACGCTTGCCAATGCTATTGCATATGTTGAGACTGCCATGAAAGCTGGTTTAAAAGTGGATGATTTTGCACCACAGCTTTCCTTTTTCTTTGCCTGTCATAATGATTTTCTTGAGGAAATAGCAAAATTCCGGGCTGCCCGCCGCTTGTGGGCAACGATCATGCGCGATCGGTTTGGAGCGCAATCCACCAATAGCATGCGGCTGCGTTTTCATACCCAAACCGGGGGTTCAACTCTGACCGCACAACAGCCTGAGAACAATATCGTCAGAACCACCATCCAGGCTTTAGCTGCGGTACTGGGAGGGACCCAATCATTACACACTAATTCCATGGATGAAGCATTATGGCTGCCTACGGAGAAATCAGTGCGTATTGCCTTGCGTACCCAACAGATCATTGCGCACGAATCTGGAGTGGCAGACACGGTCGATCCGCTAGCGGGCTCGTATATGGTGGAATACCTGACGGATGAAATTGAACAGCGTGCCCGCCAGTATATCCAGCAGATTGATGAGATGGGGGGAGCGCTGTCAGCGATTGAAAATGGATTCGTTCAGCGTGAGATCCAGGATTCGGCTTATTCCTTCCAGAAAGCGCTGGAAGGGCATCATCATGTGCTGGTGGGAGTGAATGATTACCAGATCGAAGAATCCATTGATATGGAAGCTCTCAAGATTGATCCTTCCATTGAACGCGGGCAGATCGAACGCTTGCGGGAATTCAAGAAAAAACGCGATAATGAGCGCGTTCAGGCTTTGTTAGGCGAGTTGAATAGCGCTGCCCGTTCGGAAGAAAATCTCGTTCCGTTGATGATCACCTGTGTGGAACAGAAGGTAACTCTGGGTGAGATCTGCGGTGTTTTACGCGATGTTTGGGGCGAATACCAGCCCCCTGTTTGGGCGTGAAGGTAGGAGAAAGGTATTATGGAAATAAAGAAGATCAATCATATCGCAGTCGCGGTTGAAAACATTGAGCAGGCTACGGAATTCTGGCAGGGAATATTAGGTTTGGATCTTGAGCATGTGGAGGAAGTGCAAAGCCAGCATGCCAAAGTAGCATTCTTCCCCTGTGGCGATAGCGAGGTCGAGCTGGTCCAGCCGACCGACCCTGAAAGCGGAACGGCTAAATTCATCCAAAATCGAGGAGCCGGGATCCATCACCTGTGCTTAGAAGTTGAAGATATTGATGCAGCTTTACAGGAGTTGAAAGCCAGGGGAGTTCGTCTCATCAATGAGACCGCCCTGGTGGAAGAGGGGCGTAAGATGGCTTTTATCCATCCCAAGAGCAGTGGAGGAGTGCTGCTGGAGCTTTACCAGATCATTTAAATGAAAAGAGGGTCAGCGTTCAAAACTGAACCCTCTTTTTTATTATTTTAATTCTTCCGCAGTGACCATGCGCTTGTCTTCATCCTGTGCCACACCAATGCCGCGCTCCACGTTAACTTTTCGAAGCACGATCATACCTAGGATAAAAAAGATGACCAGTGATACGATGCTCAGGCGGCTTTCACCCATCAGGGTGGATACCAGCCCGAACAAGAATGGTCCGGCAACGGAAGAGAATTTTTCAAAAACGCTGAAGAACCCATAAAATTCAGCAGATTTGCTCTTGGGCATCATGCGCCCGATCAAGGAACGGCTGAGCGCCTGGCTGCCTCCCTGAACGGTCGCCACTCCAAATCCCAATGCCCAGAAGTGCCATTCAGTGTTGAGGAAATAACCCCCGATTGCAATGAAAGTATAGATGATGAGGCTGAGATAAATGGAGTTCTTGGTGCCAATTTTCTTCGCCAGCTTTCCAAAAAGAATGGAGAAAGGCGCTGCGATGAACTGTACCATCAGCAGCGTGCCGATCAGGGTGGTTTGCCCGAGCCCGATCTCAGCGCCATAGATGGTGGACATGGTGATGATGGTGCCGATGCCATTGGAATACAGGAAAAATGCCACCAAAAACAGGAACAGGTCTTGATAATTCTTGATCTCCTTAAAGGTCGCGCCCAGACGTTGAAAACTGACCTTCAAAGGATTCATACCCACTTCTTGTTTTAGAATACGACGGGGAGGTTCTTGAACATGCTTGAAAATTGGCAG
>DMDF01000085.1 GCA_003446605.1 Anaerolineaceae bacterium | reverse complement strand
GAAAGTGCCAGCGTGGAAGATCGTGACCAGCGCCAGCTGTTGATAGTACATACCTCAAAAGGTGCCGAAGCAATCCCCATTTTGGTAAGGGAACTGCAGGGGCTTAAACTGGGGAAGATCACAACGCGTGAACCGACCCTGGAAGATGCTTATGTACGGTTAGTTGGAGGAGAATGATGACGGGGTGGCAGAAGATCACACGCAATGTACGTGTTATCTCCATGGCTTTCGAAATTGAAATGCGCCAATCTTTCACTGACGCCTTTGTTTTGTTTGGCATTATCGTACAGCCCATGATCGTGGCGTTTATGGCATTGTGGATGCTGCGGGACCAGGTTGCTGATTATGCCATTTTTGTGGTGGTTGGCAGCGGTATGACCGGTTTATGGACCACTCTCCTTTTTCAAGGGGGCAACAGTATCACCGGTGAGCGCTGGACGGGAACTTTGGAACCCCTGGCATGTGCTCCGGCACCTCTACGAGTTGTGGTAACTGGAAAACTGCTGGCGGATATCACCCAATCCTTATTTTCGATCATATTCTGTTATGCTTTTATCTCCATCTTGATGGGATTACCCGTAACCATCGCCAAACCTTGGCTGTTTGCAGGTTCGATCGTTCTTACCATCATCGCATTCATTGCATTTGGTATGATTATTGGTCCGTTATTTATTTTGAACCCCGATTTCCAACGTTTTCAAAATGGGCTGGAATTTGTGGTGTATGTGTTATCAGGTTTCCTGTTCCCCATCGCGTTACTGCCAATGTGGACCACTCCCCTGAGCTATATCCTGACACCCTACTGGGCAGCTCGTGCCCTGCATGCTGCTTCAAGTGGATCAGGCAGCAATGAGGAGATTTTCTTCTGCTGGGGAATGCTGGTATTGTTCAGTGTTCTGTATTTCTTCTTATCAAAGTATCTTTTTCGTGTTGTGCTGCGCAAGGCGCGGGAAGATGCTACGTTAAACATGCAGTGATTATGGAAAAGATCAAATTAAACATCAAGATATTTTTTGAAGGTGCCTACTTATCTTATGTGGGTTTGTTTCGTTGGTTGAGACCGGCAACCTATTTTGCCACGTTGGTTTTTAGCCCACTTACGCAGATGTTGTTCTTTGTACTGATCGGTACCTACGCGGACGGCTCCAGCCATGCATATTTCTATGTCATTGGGAATGCGCTGATGAATGCTGCCATGAGCGGTATCTATGGCGTGACCATGAGCATTGGCGGGGAACGTTGGAGCGGTACACTTCCCTATCTATTCGGAGCACCCGCGAATCGCATGTCCTTATTCATCGGGAGAGCTTTCATGCATATCCTGAATGGGATGGTCGGTGTGGTCACAGGTCTTTTATGGGGTTGGCTGCTCTTTAATATGGATTACTCTGCTACCAGTCCATGGGCTTTATTCCTGACCATTCTTGTTACAACCTTTAGCACTGCCGGGTTGGGATTACTAATGGGGTGCATAGGATTAATCACACGTAATGTAATGTTCGTGAATAATACGGTTTATTTTATACTGCTGCTGTTCTCCGGTGCGAATCTTGAATTGAGCAGCTTGCCGGTGTGGATGCAGGTGGTCTCAAAATTTTTACCACTAACACGTGGAATTGCATCTGCACGCCTGATCATTGCCGGTCACAGCCTGGCAGAAGTGGGTTCGCTGCTGCTGGAAGAGCTGGCAATTGGAACGTTCTATGCTCTCTTGGGATATACTCTTTTCCGTTGGTTTGAATTTGTTGCCAAGAAAAGAGGGACACTGGAAGTGTTTTGAGGTGAAGTATGCAGAAACCAGTCTATCTGGACTATAACGCGACCACTCCCATCGCACCGCAGGTTGCGGAAGCGATGCGACCATATATTTATGAGAATTTCGGCAATCCTTCCAGCAGCCATGCCTACGGTACGGCTGCGAAAAAAGGGGTGGAGAAGGCGCGCCGGCAGGTGGCTGAAATGTTGGGCTGCCAGACGGACGAGATCATTTTTACCAGTGGGGGCTCTGAATCCAACAACCTGGCGATCAAGGGAGCAGCATTCGCTTATCGAGAAAAGGGCAACCATATCATCACTTCTGCAGTGGAACACCCGGCTGTGCTGGATGTGGTCGCTTACCTGCAAAAGGAAGGCTTTCGTATAACTATTCTAGAGGTGGATGAATATGGCTGGGTTGATCCAGAGGATGTGGAAAAAGCCATCACTTCTGACACGATTTTGATCAGCATCATGCACGCCAACAATGAGGTGGGGACAATTGAACCCGTTCGCGAGATAGCGGCAATTGCTCATGAACATGGGATAGTAATGCACAGCGATGCAGCCCAATCGGTGGGGAAGATACCAGTTAAGGTTGCCGACCTGGATGTGGATCTGCTCTCCATTGCCGGGCACAAGATCTACGCTCCCAAGGGAATTGGGGCATTGTATGTTCGCAGAGGTGTGCGGCTGGAGAAGATCATGCATGGCGCGGAACATGAAATGAACAAACGCGCTGGAACAGAGAATGTGATCGAAATTGCTGCTTTGGGGCAAGCTTGTGAGCTTGTCGAAGAGAATCTCACCACCTACCAGCAGCATATGCTTGCTATGCGCCAGCATCTTGAAACAGGTCTGCAAGAGGCATTCCCTGCTCTGAAATTCAACGGGCATCCCACCGCACACCTGCCCAATACGACCAATGTCAGTTTTTATGGTTTGGAAGCCAATACCATCCTGTCAGAGTTGGATCAGGTGGCTGCGTCAGCCGGAGCTGCCTGTCATGCTGATCAGGTGGATGTATCTCCGGTCATCGCCGCCATGGGTATTCCGCTGGAGTACGCCATGGGAACCATCCGTTTTTCAGTTGGTCGCAACACGACCGAAGAGGAGATCGATTTCGCACTGGCAGAGATCATTCGTGTGATCGGCAGCCTGCAATCGCAGGAACAAATTCCTGCAGTAGCAGATTCAGATAAAACCATCAAACTCACGCATTACACCCATGGTTTGGGGTGTGCCTGCAAACTACGCCCACAATTGCTGGAAGAGGTGCTGGCGGATATGAAACCTCCTTCGGATGCGCGTATCCTGGTGGGCACAGAGACCGGCGACGATGCGGCTGTGTATCAAATTAATGAGGATACAGCCATCGTACAAACGGTGGATTTCTTCACCCCGATCGTGGATGACCCCTACTATTTTGGTGCTATCTCGGCAGCCAATTCACTGAGCGATGTGTATGCTATGGGAGCCAAACCGCTGTTCGCCCTGAATATTGTGGGCTTCCCCAGTAACCGCCTTCCGATTTCTGTATTGCGAGAAATATTAAGAGGAGCGCAGGATAAAGCTGAGGAAGCGGGCATTTCTATCATCGGTGGTCATACGGTGGATGATACGGAGCCCAAGTACGGCATGGCAGTCACAGGGGTGCTCTCACCCAAACAGTTGATTACCAATGCGAGTTCGCAGGTGGGTGATAAGCTCATCTTGACCAAACCGATCGGGACCGGAATTCTCACCACTGCACTAAAACAAGGTTTACTGGATGAACCCCAAGCAAATTCCTTGATCGCTACCATGTCTGCCCTTAATAATAAAGCGGGAGCAGCATTGCATCAATTCGAGGTTCATGCTTGCACGGATGTCACTGGCTTTGGTTTATTAGGGCACTTGCTGGGAATGATGAAAGCTTGCGACCTTACCGCAGTGCTTGATTTTGCGAAGGTTCCCATCATGGATGGGGTCTATGACCTGGCTGCTGCGGGCGTGATCCCAGGTGGGACGCGCAATAATTGGTCTTATACGGCGCCCCATACGAATTATTCCGAAAGAATGACAGAAATTCAACAGCTGATCCTCAACGATGCGCAGACCTCCGGGGGATTGTTGATGGCACTACCACCAGAAAATGCAAACGCTGTGATTGCATATTTAAAAGACGAGCATGTGATTGCAATTGAAATTGGGAGCGTTGAGAACAAGACCGCTGGCAGTTACATCATAGTGAACTAAATTATTCTCAAATTAAGCGTGTGCTTGGTTATGCAAGCGTTTATCGTTGGCAGCTTGTTGAAATGCTGCTATTGATCCTGTTTAATTCCGGGCTGTCACTTCTTTCACATCTTGTTCGCTGTGACTTGGTTGACGTCACCATGTATTTTCAAAAATAATTTAATCCCGCGCTGATTCATTCTCCAATTGCTTCACATATTGTTGTGGGTCAGGGATGGGATCCGGGTATCCCATTGTAAAGGAACGTAAGGTATCAACGATGATGGATGAGATGCACAGATTGCGATACCAGTTGTGGTTAGCAGGAATGGCATACCAGGGTGCCCAGGGTGTGCTGGTCTTATTGAGTGCATCCTGATAGGCTTTTTGATACTGGTCCCATAATTTCCGCTCTTCAAGGTCGTTGGGATTGAACTTCCACTGCTTGTGCGGATTGGTCAAGCGCTCTAGGAAGCGCTGCTTTTGTTCATCCTTGTCGATGTGCAGATAGAATTTCAAAATGGTGGTTCCTTCATCAGCCAGCATTTTCTCGAATGCGTTGATATGGTCGTAGCGTTTGTTCCAAACCTCTTTTGGAACTAAATCGTGAACGCGCACCACCAGCACATCTTCGTAATGCGAGCGGTTGAAAATGACAATCTCCCCTTTACCAGGTACCTTTTGGTGCACACGCCACAGATAATCATGGTCCAGTTCGAATGTGCTGGGTACCTTAAAATTGGCGACCTTGACACCCTGAGGGTTCACTTCCTCGAAGATGGCACGGATGGTGCCATCTTTGCCGCCGGTATCCATTGCTTGCAGGATGATCAACACTTTATGCTTGTGCTCTGCATACAACTTCTGCTGTAAAACTGCTAGTTCTTTCCGGAGAGTTTTGAAGGTCTTCTTGGCTTCCTTCTTTTTGCCATCCCAATCAGCCGTATCATTGGCGTCCAATTTGGCGATCTGAAAGGCTTTTTCACCCGAAATTTGATAACGCTGCATATTTTCTCTCAATTCTCCAATTCTTGCAGGATGGTATTCATGAGTACTATATCATCTGGAAATAACCCCGCGGCTGGCAAGCGCTGTAGAACCACTGCCCAGTCAGGATTTGCTTTAAAAACAGCATTAAAGATCGGCAGCGCTTCTTCCAGATGCCCGTTTTCTGCCAGAGTGGCTGCCTGCCAGAAGGGCAATTCATCAATGTGGGGAGCTAATTGGGCGCCCTGGGTGTATTGCTGCATGGCACCCTCTAGATCACCTTTCGAGAGCAGTTCATCACCGGCGTTCATGAACCCGTAAGCCCGGTCGATGTACAGAAGGCGCGCAAGCTCGACCAGCGGTTCCTCATGGTCGTCCACGCGCAGATCGATGAGAATGTGTTCGTAAGGTTCTTCAGTGCGGGGTCCTTCTGCTACCAGCATGGCTGCACTTTGCTTTCCGCGAATATCCCCGCCTTCGGCTTGGGCTGCCTGCAGCGCTGCCAGCATTCTTTTAGCCAGATCGCCACAGGTTTGCTGGAAAGCATTTGCCATGGCGGACCAGACCGTGTTGTTCTTCATCATATTTGCCTGCACCGAAAAGCCATCACCAGTTAGGTGCCCAGCTTCAGCGATGCAGCGTTTTCCAGTGTGAACAGCGATCCCTCCTGTGGAATCCACAATTGCTACCTGGCGGGATTCTTTCTCGGCGTCCTGTGCCAGCATGATCTCGAGAGCTTGCTGCGCGTTCTTTCCTGAGCGCAGCAGGTTCAACCCCTGTGGTCCATAGCTGACCTTGACCATGGATTGAGTGGCGATGGCGCCAACCCCGGCTTCGACCCAGGGGCACATAGCGCCAACGTTGAACCAGTGTGATTGAACGGCAACCCCCAGTTGCCCATTTTTTTCATCGCGGGCTACGATCGAATACGTGTGTAAGAAAGGTTGCATGGATTATTCCTCCGCTGGTCTTTATTTTTTCCAAAGAGCATAAATGGCTCTGGATAGATAGCGATCGCTGGCTGTTTCCTGCTGTGCCAGTTCCCCCGCGCTGATGGTACCCTGACGTGGCTGCATCTTTTCTTGCATGGCGCGTTGCAGGGTGAGTGCAGATGCTTTCACGGCGTAAGCGGTAAGCAGAAGAAAAGAGGCTTGTTTGCTCAGGATAGATTCACAGGCTGACAGCAGGTTGGGTAAGTATTTATAGAATTCCCACACTTCGCCATTGGGTCCGCGCCCGAATTTAGGGGGATCCAGCACAATGGCATCGTAATAATTCTGACGGCGTGCTTCGCGTTTCACGAATTTCAAGGCATCGTCCACGATCCATCGTACCGGTTTATCCTGTAGATCGGAAAGCGTCTGGTTTTCTTTTGCCCAGCTGACCGCTTTTTTTGATGCGTCCACATGGGTGACCTGCGCCCCGGCTTGAGCGGCAAATAAGGTTGCCATGCCTGTATATCCGAAGAGATTTAGTACTTTCATGGGGGTATGCTGTTCAAGAATGTGATCTCTCAACCACAACCATTGGGGATATTGTTCAGGGAACAGACCAATATGGCGGGAGCTGGAAAGTTCCAGTTTGGAGTGTATCCCTTCGATGGAAATGATCCACGGATTATTAAACCTGGAACGATAGGTCCAGGTTCCGTTCTCATCCTGAGAAGGGGAATTGTACGCTGCGTTTGCTTTTGCCCAATCTTGTGGAGGCAGGCTTTTTGACCAGAAAGCTTCCGGTTCCGGACGGGAAAGTAGCATCTCACCATAGCGTTCCAGTTTCATCCCATCTCCGCTATCCAGTAATGCATAATCCGACCAGCCACTGCTGGTCGTGACGGAAATGGAGGTGTTGTTTGGAATAGAATTACTCATGGTGGATTATTGTTATTTTGTTTAGTATACCAATGAACCCTGCCGGTTTACAGTAGAATAGAAAGATTGAAATAGAGGTGTCATGACAGAAAAGTTTGATAAAATGCTCGATCGCATTCACAGTGATTCGATGAAATGGAATGTATACCCGCAGGATGTGCTGCCTATGTGGGTGGCAGATATGGACTTTTTATCACCACCCGAAGTGATCGAAGCGTTGCAAAATAGAGTTAACCATGGCGTGTTCGGATATGCCATGAATCCCAAAATGCTGGATGAGGTGGTTATCCAATGGGCTGGCGCTCATTATGATCTGCAGATCAGCACAGAGAATATTCTGTATGTACCGGGTGTGGTGACCGGAATCAATTTGAGCGCGCGTGCCCTATTGAACCAAGGGGAGGGGATTCTCTATCAACCTCCTATTTACCCGCCCTTTTTCCAGGTGGCTAGCAATGGGGGTTTTGAGGACCATCCTGTTGACCTTGTACAGAATTCCGATGGGCAGTATGCGATCGATGGGAACAGGCTGGAGGATGGTATCCATCCGAACACACGCATGTTTCTGCTGTGCAATCCACACAATCCGGTGGGGCGAGTTTTTACCCGCAGCGAATTGGAGATGATCGCGGAAATTTGTAAAAGATATGATCTATTTATTTGTTCGGATGAGATTCACTGCGATTTGACTTATGAACCTGCTCACCATACACCTATCTTGTCTCTGGGTGATGCGGTGGCAGAGCGAACCGTGATGCTCTTTGCTCCCAGTAAAACTTTTAATATTGCTGGGTTAGGCTTTTCAGTGATGGTGATCAAAGATCCTGACCTGATGCAGCATGTCAAACAACAGCTGGCTGGTATCATTCCGCATCCTGACTTGCTGGCAGCACAAGCTGCCTGTGCAGCCTATCAGTATGGGGGAGATTGGCTGAACGACCTGATCGTCTATTTACAGGGCAATCGCGACTTTATGGTTGATTTTATTTCTGCAGAAATGTCTGAAATTAGCGTAAATAAGCCAGAAGGAACTTTTTTAGCCTGGTTGGATTGCCGTAAAACTTCCTTCGCTGATGACCCTTATTCTTTCTTTTTAAATAATGCTAAGGTTGGATTGAATAATGGTCTGGATTTTGGGCAGGCAGGGCGGGGATTCGTGCGCCTTAATTTTGCATGCCCGCGCTCGCTGCTTGCAGAGGGGCTGCAAAGAATGCGCAAGGCTACCCTTTCTTTTAAATAACGTTCTCCTTTTTCTGGTAGGATTAGAGATGTGATGGAAAGACAACAAAAAGAAAAAAGGAATAAAAATCCTGTGCGAAAGATGATGACTTTATTTGTAATATTTTTACTGGCAATCATCCTTCTGCGGGCAATGGGATCCTATTTGATCGTTTCCAATGAACTGGAATATGCCAATGCAATTGTGATTTTAAGTGGTGGTGATGAAAGCCGCATGCAGGAGGCGTTAAGGCTTTACAACGAAAATTATTCGGGGTTGATCATCCTAACAGAGACAGGGAACGTTGTGGAAGGTTATGACCATTTGCACAGCTTCGATATGCGGATTGAATTGCTGAACAATGGCGTGCCTAGCGGGAATATCATACTGACAGATCAGGTTGCAACCAGCACAGAGGAAGAAGCGCGGGCAGTGAAGAATCTGCTTACTAATCGCCAATTCACCTCCTGTATCGTGGTCACGGATCCCTATCACACACGCCGCGCGTATAGGATCTTTAAGGATATCTTTGCGGATTCGAGTATCAAAGTGATGATTCATCCGACTTCCGATCACTGGTACACAGCTGACAGCTGGTTTCTGAAATTGAGTGGTTGGCGTTTTACCGTGCTTGAATACATTAAATTGATCATTTACAAACTTAATTGATCAGGTTGATAAATAGTCTTTCCGTTCGAGGATCAGTGAAAATACGTTTATAATTTCTCACGAAGGCAGGCGTATATGCGAAATCGTGTTTCTATTCTTTCAATTATTATGCTGGGATTTCTGATGAGTGCATGTGAGATGACCTTTCCCGCGTCGTATAGATCTGGTGAAATTATCATGGCAGATGACTTTTCATCCCCTAATTTTCAGTGGGATGTGTGGAAACGTGAGGATAATTCAACGGTTGCATATTACGATGATGGTTTGGTGTTTGTGATCAATTCGCCCAATACAGATTATGTGAGTACGGTAAACAGTTTTTATGAGAATACGCGCATGGAGGTGTTTGCGGCTAATCTGAATGGATTGATGAACAATGGATTCGGATTAGTGTGTCGCTACCAGGACGATGAAAATTATTATGCATTTCTGGTCTCATCTGACGGATATTTTGGCATTTTACGGGTGTTGTATGGTGGATTCACCGTCTTGAACAGCGGGAAGATGCAGTATTCCGATATTATCCGGCAGGGTGAGTCGATCAATCATATCCGCGCAGATTGCGTGGGAAACCAGCTTACCTTGTATGTGAATAATAACCTGCTGGCGCAAGTAGAGGATGACGTTTTTTCTGAGGGATTGCTTGGCTTGACTGCCAGTTCCTTTGAAGAACCAGGCGTTGCCATCCTGTTTGATAATTTCCTCGTGATGAATCCCTGACGAAAGATGGAGGTATATCTCGGTTCGATCGGTTGCCGGCTCAATCAGAGTGAATTGGAGATGATGGCTGCGGACCTGCGCAAAGCCGGGCATGTCATTGTAGGTTCACCCGAAAAAGCCCAGGCGGCTATCATTAATTCTTGTTGTGTAACGGCTGCTGCTGAAGCGGATTCAAGAAAACTGCTGCATCGCTTGGAACGGATGGGGGTACAAAAGATCTTCCTTACTGGCTGTTGGGTTTCTCCGCAGGGTGCTGTAAAGGAATCTTTGCCGGATGGAACGATTGTGATCCCCAATACGCAAAAGCACGCGCTGGTAAAGCAATTTTTCCCGAACGACACAGGGGTTGCGAAAAGCATCACCCCACGGGTGGCGTTACCGGGCAGAGGCAGACGGACGAGAGCATTTATCAAAGTACAGGAAGGCTGTGATTATCACTGCACATTTTGCATCACGCGCATAGCTCGCGGGAAAAGTGTAAGCAGACCTTATGAAGAGATCTTATTGAATATTCAAGCTGCTGAGCTGGCAAATGTGAAAGAGATTGTATTAACTGGAACCCAGCTGGGCGGGTGGGGGCGGGATATTGGTGGGGAAAATACAATTGCATCCCTGGTGAAATCCATCTTGCGGGATACCGATATCCCGTTAGTACGATTGAGCTCTCTTGAGCCATGGGATATCCAGGACGATTTTTACCCTCTGCTCACAGAGAATCGCTTCTGTGCTCACCTGCATCTTCCTCTGCAATCCGGGTCAGAATCTATCTTGCAGCGAATGGGGCGCAAAATGGCGCTAAAAGATTTTGGAAACCTGGTTCAAGGCTTGCGGAAAGCAAATCCGCTTTTAGCGTTGACAACGGATATTGTGGTTGGTTTTCCGGGTGAGACAGAGCAAGAATTTAATGAAAGCTTGGAATTCGTGAGATGGATACAGTTTTCAGGGGGGCATGTTTTCCGCTTTTCTCCACGCCCCGGCACACCAGCCGCTTCTTATCCTGATCAGGTGGATGGATTACAGAAACGGGAACGGAATAGGAAAATGCGTGCTGTATTGCGAGATTCCGCAGCTTTGTATCGTGAGCGATTTATTGATCATACGGTTAGTGTCGTTTGGGAACGTGGGAAGTTGCGAGAGGATGGCACCTGGCTCATGAGCGGTTTATCCAAAAACTATCTTCGCGTTCAAGCCATTTCGGAGATGGATAGATGGAATACAATTTCCAGTGTGAAGTTAATGGAAGACAAAAGCAAGTATATGGTGGGGTTGATCCTTACAGATCACAGAAAATAGTTTTAAGTATTGCTAAAATGAAATAACCTATATGGTATAATTTTCCAGCTATATCATAAGAAATCATCTTGTAAAAGAGGAAGAGAAAAATGCCGAAACGGACATATCAACCACGTATACGAAAGCGCGTTCGTGTTCATGGTTTCAGACAGCGCATGGCAACTGCCAACGGAAGAAAAGTATTGAAAAGAAGAATGGCAAAAGGTCGTCACAGTCTCACTGTGACGAAGAATAACCACGTAAAGAATGTACGTTGGTAAGCAGAATACGGTTTTATTCTGTTGATTCTCGTTTAAATCTCTGTGGATAAAAGATACCGTCTTACAAGAAGTGCGGACTTTAAAAAAGTAAAAGATTCAGGAAATGTATATTTCCACCCAATCGTGAAAATGGCAACGAGCGAGAATTCGTTGCCAAGTTCACGATTTGGGATCATAGCAAGTAAGTTTGTTGGAAATGCAGTGGTACGAAATCGCTGCAAAAGACGACTACGCGCTGTATTGAATCTGTTGAAAGATGATTGCCTGCCCGGATGGGATGTGGTATTTATTATTCATCCGAGGCTTATGCAATCCTCCCCAAGTGATTTGCAAGCAGTTGTGAAAGATTTATTATCACGAGCCGGTTTGCTATCGGAATAAAGAAAAAATCAATGATTACTGAAGGGAATCAATCCCACGAACCATCCTTGTGCGATATAAAAATTACGATATGGACTTTCCCTCGAATTATCGTAATGGTCTTGATTCGTCTGTATCAGAAGATAGTTTCCCCTGCATTACCTGCGAATACCTGTCGTTTTTACCCCACTTGTTCACATTATGCATATGAAGCGATCTGTAAGTATGGAATTTTGAAAGGTGGTTATTTGTCAATTTATCGTCTCATCCGCTGTAACCCATTTAATGAGGGCGGATATGACCCCGTCCCTTAGGGGAATAACTAACTAGGTGAAAATATGAAAAAAAATAATGTTGGTGTAATCCTCTTGATCTTAGTCGGTGTTGTTTTAATTTCAAGTTGTACTTCTAATGTAGGTACTGCATCCAGTTGGCCTGGTTTGGCAGTTAAGGATGATCTGGTTGTTGTTTCTTACACATACCAGGTCTATGCACTCAATAGCCAGAATGGTACTAAAGTATGGACTTTTCCCGCAGAAGTGGATAATAAAAGCATGTTTTATGCTCCTGTTGAATTTGCGGATGGGGTGGTTCTTGCCGGAGATTATGACCATACTCTGTTTGCGATCAATGAAAATAATGGAGTACTGACATGGAAGTTCGATGGTGCTGATAGCCGTTATGTTGCCAGTTCCCTTTATACTGGTGGATTTGTTTACGCTCCTAATGCCGATGGAAATTTGTATGTTCTCGATCAAAACGGTGTCTTACAGTGGATTTTTGAAACGGCAGGACCAAATTGGTCAAAACCGGTGGCTGATGAAGAATATGTTTATCTGACATCCATGGATCACCATGTCTATGCCCTCAAACTTTCCCTTGCCAATA
>DMDF01000140.1 GCA_003446605.1 Anaerolineaceae bacterium | reverse complement strand
CGTGCGCGTCTGCCTATTCCGCCACTCCGGCTTGCGTAAAGCAAAGTATATCCAACTTCCAAATACCGGTCAAGGTAAAGCGAGTTTATCTATTTCGAGTTAGAATTGTCGCAAAGAACGATATTCAATATTATTAAGGAAGTACTCATGAGATTAGGTATCATCGGTTTACCACAATCAGGAAAGACCACTATTTTCAATGCGCTCACACGTGCATCCCAACCCACCGATTCTGCCGGGAAGATGGAAATCCACACTGGAGTTGTAGATGTTCCCGATCAACGTGTGGATCGGTTGGTGGAATTTTACAGCGCCCGGAAAACAGTGCGGGCAAAAGTAACCTATGTGGATATTGCCGGTTTGGGAAGCGGTAATGCAGGCGCAATTTCAGGTTCTTTACTGAACCAGCTTTCACAGATGGATGGGTTCATCCATGTGGTGCGTTGTTTTGAAGATGAAAATGTAGCCCATGTATTGAGCAGTATCGACCCGGCTCGAGACATTGCCAATATGGATGCAGAACTGCTCTTGAATGACCAGATTAAGATCGAATCAAAACTGGAACGCTTGCATGATGACGGACGAAAAGGGGGGCGAGATAAGATAGAGATAGAACGCGAGACAAAACTGTTCGAGAAGCTGAACGATACCCTGCTGCACGAGCAACCTCTCCGAACTCTTGTTCTGGATGATGAAGAAGAACGCCTGATTCAAGGGTATGGATTTTTGACCCGTAAACCGATGCTGGTGGTGTTAAATCTTTCCGAAGGGCAGGCTGTTCCATCGATAACAGGTTCTGGAGCAAACTACCGGCTGATCCCTTTGCAGGGAAAGATCGAGATGGAAATAGCGCAGCTACCCGAAGAAGAAGCGGAAATATTCCTACAAGAGTATGGTATTGAGGAGCCAGGGCTGAGCCGCATGATCCGTGAATCCTACGAATTGCTTGGTTTACTGTCTTTCTTCACCGCTGGTGAGAAGGAAGTGCATGCCTGGACGGTTCATACAGGAGCAACCGCGCCTGAAGCAGCCGGAACTATCCACAGCGATATGCTGCAGGGTTTCATCAGAGCTGAAGTGATCGCTTATGATGACCTGATGGATGCGGGCAGCATGGCAGAAGCGCGCAATCGCGGGAAGCTGCGCCTGGAAGGAAAGAACTATGTCGTGCAAGACGGCGATATTGTGGAGATCCGCTTCAACATCTAATTTAAAAATAATTTTTTAAATGAAAAGAGATGGTAAATGCCATCTCTTTTTAATTTGGAATGGAAATGCTATTCTTGTTCGAAGGTGACGGTGAGCGACATGCCCCATCTTAAAGCCGGTAGGTCACGTGCGTTGACCTTGATGCGTACGGTATATAGCACATCACCCTGATCCATCTTGGGATAAATTCCGATGGATTCCACGGTCCCTGAGAAGGTTACGCCGGGATAGGCTTCTGCTTCAATGCTGACTGGCTGTCCTTCTTTGATGTTGACCACTTCCAATTCGGTCAGGTCGGTGGTTTCAACCAACCATTGATCAGTACTGGCGATGACGAGCACGGGCTGCTCTGGTGATGCAAATTCGAATTCATCAATATAGGTTTCCATCACCTGCCCATCGAAGGGAGCGGTGAGGGACATTTTCGCCAACTGCTCTTCCACCGCGCTCTGGCTGGCTTGCAAGCTGTCGATTTGAGCGGTCAGGGATGCCAGCATATCGGTATCCGGACCGTCTTGGCGTTTGTCATATTCTGCCTGAGCTACCGCCAAGGCAGCTTCGGCGTCTTGATAGGCGTTTACGATGCGGTCATGTTCCAGTTGGATCTCTGATTTGGCACGTACCTCTTCATTGTAGGTATCCTGTGCATCTTTCAGGTCATCCTCATAACGCTGGCGAGTGCTATTATCCTCATCCAAGTCAAGATATTCCTCTAGGTCCGCCTGTGCATCTTCCACATCTTGCTGGGCATCAATGACATCTTCCTCGGCATCCTGTAAATCGTCCTCATATTCATCTTCATCCAGATCATCGTACTCTTCTTGGGCATCGTTGAAAGCTTCCTGAGCATCCATTAAATTTTTCCAGGCGGTCTGCTTATCAACTCCGGCGTTCTGATTCAGGTCGTCCAGCGCCTGCTGGGCATTGATCAGGTCCGCGGTGATAGATTTTTGTTGCGCTTCAAGCTGGGTTTGATCTCCGATCACCATCAAGACATCGCCGGCTTTAACAGTATCTCCTTTCGAAACACGGATGGAGGTGACGGTGCCGCTTGTTTCGAAGGTCAGGGTGGCATCTTGCTGCGGGATCAGCATGCCTTCCGAGACAACCGTTGAACTTACTGCGTCGGCATTGAGAGGCTGCGTGTTGGTGGAGGAATCACTTTGTTTAGCACAGGCAGAAAATACAAGGCTGCTTGCTATAACCAACGTCCCGACTAAAAGCATTTTTTTCTTCATTTTGATTTCCTTTCCTTTTTGATTGAGATGTAATTTATTCATAAGCCAGTACTTCCCGGATGGTCAGCCGCGTGGCATTGCGGGCGGGCAGCA
>DMDF01000143.1 GCA_003446605.1 Anaerolineaceae bacterium | reverse complement strand
TTATGCAGCGATAAAACAAAAAAACGCGGTTGAACTTCAATTCAACCGCGTTTTTTGTTTTATCGCTGCATAACGTGTTGCCTACATGACTGTTAATGGAGGGGACCTAGAAGGGGCAATCAGCATACAGCCTGTATGGAAAATCCACAAATTGTTTTAATGCTTTTCTGTTGGTGATTTCTTTGATCTGGTTGGTCATGGATATTTATTTTCTACATCTGGTGATTATTATTTAATGTTTTAAAAATGCGTGTGATATTTATTTTACTAAATACCTGTATTGCTAAAATCTTTGACCGCCTATTCTAACAAATCTATAACCAACTTCTAATTATTAATCAGCATTCAATTGATAATATATGTTGTACTTAAAGAGAATTTTACAAAAAAACTCTTTACTATTCTTGGAGATTTGAAATGCTTAATTATGTTAAAAAACTAAAAGATAAACATACTGAAATGGAAGAAAAAGAAAAGGAAATGATAAAGAAACTGTTACGAAAGTTTAATAGAAAGGAATCCGGGGTTACCCATGGAAACCAGAAGAATTTCGTCACAAAGCTAATGGAGAAACATGCTGTAATGGATGAAAAAGAAAAGGAAGTAATTATGAAATTCGTTCACAAATTTGACCCGAACACTGATGAGCATCAGGACAATTTCATTTCAAAACTCATAAAAACACATGGGGAGATGGAAAAAATAGAAAAGGAAATGATTCGGAAATTTGTGGGAAAATTTGCTAATTCCTAAGGAAGCTGGATTTCAGAGTAAACCTGGGTTTGCATCGTGAACTGCATATTCGTAAAAAATATTAAATACACATTCTAGATAAATAGCCTGATGACCACAAGTCATCAGGCTAAACTTGAAGGTGCATTTTTGTACATGTTTTTAAAAATCGATTGTACCCATAAATTCCAGGAATCAATAGGCAAAAATGAAGTCACTCTCTTCTAAGAATTTATTTTGCTTAGGATATCCTTAAGAAGGATAAGTATCCTGTAAATGTTTTTCCATTTCCTGATAAAGAGTACTGATGATGGTATCCACCACGCCTTCCCTTGCGCCAAACATTAATTTTTGCCCCACAGCATTCAATGGGTACGCAAAAATATACATGCTTGTTTGAGAGTTGCCTTCATCCCTGAATTGAATTTCTAACTGACTTCTATCTCCTAGATATTTTCCAAATAATTTCTTATCCATCTGGGCAAACAGGATCCCTTTTTCTTGATCCTGTTTAATGATTTTTCCTCCCATATAGTTGACACAGAATATTGTGGATTGATATACATGATCCAGTGGATATCGAAAAATTTTATTGGCTTTTTTTTCGTAGGGCATTTTACTCCTCACAAATGACAACTTTATTAATGAACCTTTCTACATCAGACTGAACCGGCATCATCGTACCTGGTAAGCTGGCTGCTGCAGTTCCAGCTGCTAACCCCCAGGTAAAAGCATTTAGAATAGTTTCATTTCTACTGAGTCTATACACAATAGCAGCTAACATGGCATCCCCCGCACCGATGGGATTCATCTCATTGATTTTTGGTGGAATGCCAATCCACCGCTTCATGCCGTCACTGCAAAATGCTTTATCCTTTCCGGCAGATAAAATAATATTTTTCACTCCAATTTCGTGGATTCTTGTGATCGTTTTCTCAATCCCCAATGAATCATTTAATTTGCCATCAAAAATCTGAGCTATTTCATCGAGATTGGGTTTGATGAGGAAAGGCTCTGCCATGCAGCCAAGTTTAAATGCGTCTCCACTGGAATCAAGAATAGTTCTTGCCCCCCCTTTGTTTAATAGCTTGATCATTTGTGCATAAATATCCACAGGAATACCCGGCGGTAAACTACCAGACAATACCCACCAATCCCCCGGCTGAATTAAATTTTCAATTTTTTGCAGTAGCTCATCAGTCTCTTTAATAGATACTTCAGGACCCGGCTCGTTGATTTTGATGTAACCATTGTCTTTATCGCTGACTGCGCTGATGTTAGTGCGGGTTTCCTCACTCACATGAACAAAATCGGTCTTAATTCCAATTCCTTTTAGCCCC
The DNA here is from genome assembly GCA_003446605.1 of Anaerolineaceae bacterium. Classification (GTDB taxonomy): domain Bacteria; phylum Chloroflexota; class Anaerolineae; order Anaerolineales; family Anaerolineaceae; genus UBA4781. The sequence goes on along the minus strand of DMDF01000143.1, from coordinate 9,856 downwards.
TGGCTCAAGACCTCCCCGGTATGTCCCCCAACAAAACCAAGCGCAATACAATCAGTCTCAAAAATTGCCAGCATCCGTGCAATGTTGAAACCCTTTCCCCCATAATCTAGTTTAACTGCAGAAGCCCGCAGGATCGTATTTGGCAAAAGCTCCGGAACACGATATTCCTTATCCAATGCCGGGTTTAGTGTTACAGTGTAAATCATTTAACTGCCTCTCCAAATACCAGTGGTTGACGGGAAAATAGTAACCCGAGGATTGCGCCACCAATGGTAGATTCAATCACTACCAGTGTCTTTCCTCCCAATTCGTAAGCGTATTTTCGAAGTGCTAGAGAAAGCATAAAGATCAGGTAAGAAGCCAGTGTTACCAGGAACTCTTTTAATATTATTTTGAACGGAAATCCCTTTTTCCAAGTACGGACGATGATCGTTACAATGGCTGCCACAATGGCAAGTTGGATAGCAATACCGATATCGGTATAATCGGATGGTTGATAAAAAACCCCATAGTACAAACCCAATAGCGCGCCAATGAATATATTGCTGGCGCGCTTATTGGATGTATGTACAGACTTTTCCCCGGTCATTTTACACTTCCTGACCAGAATTTGGCAATTAAAGCTTTTTCAGCTTCAATTGTCCATAAATGATTCTCTCCAAGCTTATCAGCGATACCGGGAAAATGTTGATCGAGCTCCTGTAAGCCTATCAATGGCAAATCGTTGATTTGTGGAAAGATGATGATTTTACCGGCAAAAGTACCATTCATTAACGCTTCCAATCCTTCACGTGCAACAGCCATTCCACCAATCGCTGCGACAGATCGATTGGGATTCAATTCTCCCCTTAATGTTTTTTGTAGAACAACTTCTTGATCTTGAAGCTTTGATCCAGAAGTTCCTGTTAATTGTTGATTATTCAAAAAGACGGAGCTGAGATTTACCTTGATGAAGGTACCGTTTGGTACGCCTGCGAAGAAGATCAACATGCCATCCGGTTTCAATAATTTTGCGGTTTCCTCCATAAGCTTTGCGACCGGTGCACAGATAACTGCATCGTCAACGAATCTCTCTCCTGAAATGTTGAAAATAAAATCCTGTAAGGATTGATCTGTTTCATTTGGGTTGAATATCTTAAAAATTTTGCCATTTCTTTTTGCTAAAGGTTCTATGATCTTCCTTAGAACGTTAGCCCTCTCCTGGTTGAGTTCTGTCGCAATGACAATTGAGGGACCATTTCCTTTTTCAACGGCACGTTGGACGTGCATCTGCCCCATTGGACCACCTGCTCCCACAAACAATGCAATACCACCTGTGCGTAATTCACAGCGGTTTCTCGCTTCTCCATAGGCAGAAGAAATATCAGTACTTCTTGTTCCTACGTACGCCGTGTAATGGTAGTGGATGCGACCCGCATCAATTAAAGAATCTCCATCCAGTTCTTTTTCCCCAACAATATTCAATACTCCTCTGAATGCAATTAATTTTGCGATTTCCTCCACAACCTTTCCTGATACGGGCGACAACAAAACAATATCATCAAATCCTTTTTCAGCTGTTGATTTGGCGGAGAAATCCGGAAATTCTTCTGGGCGAATATCTCCTGTTTCGATAACTTGTGCCCCTTGCGATATTTTTTTCTTAACTATTTCTTTTAAACTCTCCGGGACATTGGTCAGAAAAATCAATCCAGGTGCATCCAGTCCCTTGTCAAATGTATAGTCCGTTTTATCATCCTGGTTGCCGATGATCCACATAACCCCACCCACTTTAGGGACCAATCTTCTGCGCTGGGTGTAAGCAGCATCTACACAAGCCCATGGTTCCGTAAGGGCAGCTTCCGCATACCCTACTCTATTATCTACAGGAATGACATAGGCGCCATCATCTGCATCCAGCACTTCTGGTCCGATCAAATGATATTGAATTAAGCCACCGGAGATGGTGTAACCATAGGCAGTGTTGCGTTGGTTTACGTAAATATCCGGTTGGATTGCCAATCTTTGACCTGGTTTGTATTTATCCGTAAGATTTTTACCCACCTGAATAATAGTTAAAGCGACTTCATGACCAACTCTGGTTGGCTCTTTCGATAGGTCACGACCATATAATTTCGGGTGGTTGCCACCCAATTTGATCAGTTTTACATCAGAAAAACAGAGTCCAACGGCATCCACCCGTACGAGAAGCTGATCATCACCAGGAAGTTGGATATTGAAAGATTCTGGTTTCCCATCTCTTCCAATATTTTCAACTCCTGCACCGTACAGATTCCAGGCTAAAGTGGACTCTGGTATCTTCAAGTCATTTTGATATTCCTCAAATTTGGGATTGATCATTTTTTTGTCTTTCCTTTCCACTACAAATCATGAGTAGAATATCCCTAGAAGCTGATCGACATCAGCAAATAAGCTATATGAATATCCCTGCCTGATATGTGTTAGTACCAATTGTTTTATTCTCCTAACAATCCCTTTTCAATACTTTCTTTCAAAGAGCTAAATGCAGCTTCCTCGTCTTCTCCGGTAATTTCGATCTTTATAGTAGAACCACTCTCAACCCCTAGAGTTAGGATGGAAATTAAACTTTTACCGTTCGCTTTTTTCCCTCCATGCAATACCGCAATATCTGAGGAGTATTCTTTTACAAAATTCACAAAATTCTTTGCAGGTCGTGCATGCAAACCACTTTGATTGTTTAAATAGATATTCAACTCTTTCATGAAATGACCCTGTTAAAGTCGAATGCAATAATATTCCTGCGATTCAACTGGTTATTAATTTTCTTTATTAAGGTAATCCAAAATTATGTTCACCTCGGTTGTGGTTCTCATTTTTAGAGCAGTCTCTTCATCATCAATCACTTCGGCTAAATTAGCCAATACCGATACGTGTTCATCACGCAATGCGGCAATTCCAATAACTAAATAGGCTTGTTCTCCCTCGTCCCATTCAACTCCATCCGGAATCTGAAGAACAGAGATGCCTGTATTGAAAATATCACTGCGGTTATCAAATTGACCGTGAGGGATCGCTACCCCATTCCCCAAATAGGTTGACATCATCTCTTCCCGTGCCAACATTCCATCAACGTAATCCTGGGTGACACATCCGGCATCTATCAGCAGTTTTCCGCATTGATAGATCGCATCTTTTTTATTGAGTACTCTGGCATTTAACCGTATGCTTTCCTTGGAGAGGATGCCCATGCTTACACCACATTACTTGTAAGTTCTCCCTTTTGAACAAAAGCAGCGACTACTTGATCAAAAATGGGATCATTCAAAAATTGGTTGAATGCCAAAATGACTGCTTCGGGAGCTTTTGAAATGGCGACTTTTACAAGCCCTCTATGAACAATTACAACTTGAGCATTGGCGGGGATATCACGGGCAGCCACATGTACCACTTCTACGCCTTCCACATTCGCCTTTTTAAATTTTTTCTTCAGCGAATTAACACTCATCAAGCTAGAGCCCATGCCTGCTTCACAGGCAAAAATAATTCTTTTTACTTCTAAGGTACTAATTGATTTAGCCATTCTTACCTTCTTTTTCAAATTGAGAAAAGGTTTCAAATGCTTTCATTCTTTGAAACCTTTTCTCTTGGATATTGTTTGACTATCAGGACAGACCGGGAATATTGGTCGCGTCAGCTATTTCCTCTTCTTCTTTTTCCTCGGGCAATGGATTTGCCTTCAAAATAAGGGTTCCGACCAGGAAGGAGACAACAGCGCCTATCAACACGCCCATTAACACTGCGAAATGCTGCCCTTTTGGAATTACTGCCAGGTAGGCGAAAATGGACCCCGGCGATGGTGTTGCAACTAAGCCTGCATTGGTGATCGTAAACCATAGATCTGCCGCAAAACCACCAGCGATGACCGATAAGATCATGATGGGGTGAGCCAGGACATAGGGGAAGTAAATCTCGTGAATTCCGCCAAGAAAGTGTATAATCATTGCGCCCGGTGCTGACTCTTTTAACAAACCTTTACCAGCAACGTAATAGGCAAGTAAAAGACCAAGGCCGGGCCCTGGATTTGTCTCAAGCAAGAAGTGGATTGCTCTTCCCGACGTCTCCGCAGCTGCAACTCCCAAGGGAGCTAAAACCCCATGATTCAATGCGTTATTCATGAACAATATTTTTGCCGGTTCAATAATAAGGGCAGCAAGTGGTAACAATTTTGCGTTGATCATCGAATCCACAACGCTACCCGCCCAATTGCTAACCCCTTCGACAACTGGACCGATAAGGACATTGCCTAAGAGAACCAGCAAAAGACCTAGAATACCCGCAGAGAAGTTGTTGATGAGCATCTCAAAACCGACAGGAATTTTATCTTCGAGTACATCATCAATTTTCTTGATCAGCCAGCCACCCAAGGGACCCATGATCATGGCGCCAAGGAACATCGGAACGTCCGAGCCTACGATCACACCCATAGTCGCGATAGCGCCAACAACGCCGCCTCTCGTGCCGTGCACCATTTTCCCACCGGTATAACCGATCAGAATAGGCAACAGGTAGTTGATCATTGGACCTACGTTTGCAGAAAACTTTTCATTGGGTGTCCATCCTGTGGCAATGAAAAACGCGGTGATTAAACCCCAGGCAATAAACGCGCCCATATTGGGGATAATCATCCCAGCCATGAAACCTCCTAACTTTTGGATCTTTTCTTTCATTTTATTCCTCCTAAAATTTTTATTTTGAGATCTATGCTAGACCTCGTTTTTTTTATCGTCAGTGCTGCCGGTACACTGACAAATAAACCACCATCATCCTAAAAAAGATGTAATTGCGTCGATATCCCCTGGAGAGAGTTGGGGTGAAACCTGAATGATTGGTTTTCCCTTTCCAATGTCATCTGGTAAGGGCATCAGTGTAATGATCAAGTCTGCACTTGCTACCCTTTTGGTGTCTAATTCGCGAAAAGAGACCACGGTCAGTTTTCCCAGATGTGGAAACCTGGTCTTAAGGCGGGCGGTCAGCAATTGCGCTGTAGCCATCCCGCTGGGGCAAACCAGCAAGACATTATTGAATTGATAGGATCGTAATCGGATATAAGCCGCCCTGATGAATGCAACCAGCATGTATTTATCTTCTTCATCTAATAAAATTGAGGTGTGTTTGTAGATGATAGCGATCATTTGATCGGTTAATGCGATTTCATCACCTAGCCGGACGAATGATGACATATCCACGTTCGTTCTTGGAAACCAAAGCTGATAGTGATGCTGGTTGAAAATGGGGATTAGATAGTTAATGATCCCGTCTCGAAGGGTAGGATCTTCATTCATCCCTTCTACTTTGTAGATAGAGCTGATCGCATCCAGTAAGTCTTCGAATAAGGTCTTATATTCACCGGTCTTATCAATGTCGCCGATCCAATTCTCGAGAAGAGGTGACGAGAGAATGTGCATGACTACGTAAGCAATGTCACCGCGCTGCCAGTCTTTGATTTCTCCCTGGCAAAGGTCCTTGACCATTCTTTCTGCTGCTTTCCATTCCTGCATAACATGGAATTTTGCAAATACCTGGTCGGTGATCTGGATATGTTTATCCATCTTTACTCTGGCACTCAGAATCGAGAAAACCAGCGCCAAATATAAAACTGCTTCATCTGTGAAACGTCCTCCTAGGAAATCTTCAATAAGGATCACTTTATTGAAGATTTTCTTCATATTAAACAAACAAAGGAAATCATGGATTTCTTTGATGAGAGGTATATTTCGTACATCTTCAACCAGGGTAAAAATCAACCCTTTTTGGTAGGAAACCTCAAAGACAGAAGGCTGGAAGGGACAATTCCCCCATATTAAAGCCAGTAATGCCTGCTGCTTGAGTTTTTCAGAACATGCTACATGAATACCGAAATTCTGTTTTCGTTCCAGAGTGATTTCCCACTCGTGCAGCCATTTCTCAACTTCATCCAGGTCGCTTACCACGGTTGACCGTGAGATTTTGAGATTTAAACTGATTTGGGTGAGAAGAACAGGTTCTGTTTTGATCAAGAGCAGAAAGCAGATTAATTGTTGGCGTTGCTCTGGTGTAAGCACAAGTTGAACGCTTTCGTTCTTTTCCAGTTCTTTAACTAGTTCGATGTGTTGTTGGGGTAAACATTCCAGCTTCACACCCATGCCGGGTGTCGTCTGCAAGACCACGTTCTTACCACTTAGCCAGTTCTTTACACCTTTCATGCTGTAATGTACCTGACGGGGTGTTAATTGAATTTCCGCAGCCAAATCACAGGTTCTGATCGGTTTGTCAGAATTCAGCAGAACTCTTAAGATATCGCGTTGGCGAGTGGTTAAAGGAACCATTTTATTTTGATATGTAAAAAATCCATTAGTCTATATTTGTTATTATATAAAACAAAAAGCAAAAGAAAATAGCTAATAAATATGGCTTTTCGTAACATCGTAATTACAAAATCAGCACAATAGAATTTTCGTTCATTAATATGAATGAGAAAATCAGATTCAAGTCAAACTACGAACCCTTTTGTGTCACCCTGCGATTGCTAAAATGTTAGATGATACTGATGTGCATCCCTTGCTTTTGCCTAAAAACACACCTTAAAAAATGACAAATGCAGCAATCCGCTTGACAAATGACCTGTTCTCTGATAAAAATTCACTTAATGGAGAACCTTACAATTGCATACATGGAGAAATAGCGGCTGGGTCTCACAGGTTGAGATCACGAGGTGAAGGTTCCATCCTGCGAGGGATGGTTAACCCGGGAAACCGGGGAAGATCGGATTGATCAGCGGATGCCTTCGGAGTCCTGTCACGGGCTCCTTTCTCCCTTCCGAAAGAAGCGCCAGGTGAAACCCTGCCAGTGATGGTGGTAACAAACCTCTCGCAGTGACCAGGAGTATGTTCCTGTGTGGTTTACCGGAAGGGCAGCCTTTTAAAAAATTACTTTGTGAAAAACAGGCATGCCCCACATGCCTGTTTGTTTATTTAATTGCCTATGCCAAAGGAGAAAAAATGGACAAGAAAGAGTTATTTGAACGGATCAAAGCGGATGGGGTCAAGTTTGTCAGCTATCAATTTTCTGATGTTACTGGACGGGTAAAAAGTGTGGATGCCCCGGTTGCAAGATTGGAAGAAGCTCTGGATGATGGTGTCTGGTTCGATGGTTCTTCCGTAGAGGGGTTCATGCGCATCCAGGAGAGCGATATGCACCTCATTGTGGATACCGATTCGTACGCGGTGCTGCCCTGGACCCCGGCAGAGAATAAACGGGCGCGTTTCTTCTGTGATATCTTTACCCCTGATGGCGAGCCTTTTGATGGTGACCCGCGTGGCATCCTGAAGAGTTGGATGAAGAAATTGGATGAAAAGGGCTGGGTCTATAATGTTGGTCCCGAACCGGAATTTTTCCTCTTCTTGCAAAATGATCATATCCATCCGGTACCGCATGATGTGGGTGGCTATTTCGATTTTTCTTCCAATGATTCTGCTGCGCAGGTGCGTGCGGAACTGGTGGATGCGCTCAACTCGATGGGGTTGGAAGTGGAATTTGCCCATCATGAGGTGGCGCTGGGTCAACATGAGATCGATTTTCGTTTTGCGGATGCCCTCAAGACAGCCGATAATGTGATGACCCTGAAATATACGGTCAAAGCCATCGCAGCACAGCACGGGTTGATCGCTTCCTTCATGCCCAAACCCATTTTTGGGATCAACGGCTCAGGTATGCACTGCCATCAATCCATATTCGATAAAAGCGGTAAGAATCTGTTCTTCGACGCTAAAGATGAATTTCATCTCTCCAAACTTGCCTATGGTTTCATCGCCGGGCAACTCAGCCATGCCAAAGCACTCTCCGCTATTGTTGCCCCTACCGTCAACTCCTACAAACGCTTGGTGCCGGGATATGAGGCACCGGTTTATATCGGCTGGGCACAGATCAATCGTTCTGCACTTATCCGCATCCCACGCTATACGGTTGGCAAGGATAAAGCTATGCGCGCCGAGCTGCGCTGCCCTGATCCTTCATCCAACCCCTATCTGGCGTTCAGTGCTATGATCGCAGCGGCGTTGGATGGTATTGATAATGGACTTACTCCCCCCAAGGCGCTCAACAATGTCAATATTTATGATCTCTCCAGTGAAGAGCGCGTTACCCGTGGCATTGATTCTCTGCCAGGTTCATTGAAGGATGCGTTGCTGGAATTAGCTGCTGATGATGTGGTCAAGAATTCCATCGGAACCAAATTATTCTCCGCTTTCTTCCGTGCCAAGGAAGAAGAGTGGGAGGATTACCGTATCCATGTCACCGATTGGGAAGTGGAAAATTACCTGATGGGTGCGTAACCCATTACAATGTTTTTTGAGAGCCTTCCATTCGGGAGGCTCTTCTTATTTATTCACCAACCTGCAGAAGGTGCATAAGCCATCACTTTGGGTGGGTTGCCCGCATTTTGCACATCTTTTTTCTTCCAGCTTAGCTGCTGATTCTTGCTGTTGAGGGAATGCACCTGCCTTTAACGCACGTAGATAACCCAGATAGAATTGTGTTTTGAATCCGGGCTGCTCATCTTCCATCATGTTCAAATAGCGTTTATTGCGCAGCTGTTTGCTGCCGTCGGAATACGGACATTCTGTGTAGATGTAATTAATTCCGCTCAAAATGGCATAAGCGGCAGATTCGCGTTCATAAATCTGACAGAAGGGTTTTGCTTTGCGCGCGAATCCGGTCGTGGCGGGCAACAGTGGGTACTGCCGCCCCAGATAATCCAGTGACCAGTGGGTTACATTTGCAAATAGAAAAGCTGCTTCATCATCCAGGTTGTGGGCGGTGACGATGGCATCGTACCTGCCATCCAGTGCTAATTTGTTCAGCAGGTAGCGCTTCACTAAACCGCATTGCGAGCAGGGTTTGGTATGCCCCCGTTTGGTTCTGGCAGCCATTTCAGGGATGCTTTCGCCATATTGCGCTTTGATATCCATGCTGGTCAATTGCAAACCGCGTTCCTCCGCGAAACGGCGGGTGAATTCGGCTGAATCAGAAGAGTAATTGTTGAAATCGTTGATACCCAGGTCCAGATACAAGCCATCCGCCTGGTATCCCAGCTGCCATAGGATATCCCAAAGGGATAGGGAATCTTTTCCGCCTGATACTGCCACCAGCAACCGCTCTTCTTTGGTGAACATATGGAATTTTTGGATGACGCGTTCAGTTTGCACACGCATCCATTCAAGAAAGTGTTCCTTACAAAAAGAGATGTTATGATGCTGCAGGTTGATAACCGCTTTTTGGTCGCATTTTTTACATTTCATATCTATCCGCCTGAAACTACGGAGATTAGTTCAACAACGTCCCCATCCTCGATCCTTTCGTCACCGGTGAGCAGCACGCCATCCCGCACGGCGAGATACGCCTGGGGCGAAAGCTGCAAATCCTGCATGATGCGATACAATGGGCGGCTTCCCCTATCAGTAAATTCTTGTTCGCGAGTTTTGATGATTACGGACATGGCGATCCTTTTATTGAGAGAAATAGGCGCATATGGCATCATCCAGGCTTTCGCTGTGGGAGTACAGGCTGGTAAGTGAGATGGTTACCACAACCGATTTTCTTTCGGGGATAATGACAATGCGCTGCCCGCCGACCCCGCAGGCAGAGTAGGTAGAGATGCAACCCTCATCTTGATTATGATTGACCCACCAACCAAATCCATAGTGGTCGTGCTCATTCACTTTGACCAGTGGTTGTGTGCTGAGCTGCAGCCACTGCGGGGGTATGACCACCTGGTGGTTCCCCTTCCATTTCCCATCGTCCAGGCATACCAACCCAACGGTGAGCATATCCTCTGGTTTTAGATAGAGATCAAGATCGG
>DMDF01000074.1 GCA_003446605.1 Anaerolineaceae bacterium | reverse complement strand
CCGTTGGCGGTCTTTTGCTTGGCGCCGAAGATGAGCAGATAATCCCCGTTGGGTTGGGTTTTAAGTTCGGGTTTGCTGTTCTTCAAAGCCGGATATTTTTTATAGATCTGGCTGCAGATCTGATTGTAGATTTGTCTGTCCATAGTTTTCCTGTATTAATTCTAGCGGAATCTGGCGGTTGCGCAAGAAGGCGGGCACCTCCAGGTAGTCGCTGTTGTGCTCCAGGGATGTTCGGTTGAGCTTGACCACGGTTTTCTGTGATGGTAGGGGAGCGACGCTCTCCACCTCTGGCTGTCCAAACTGGTGCAGGTAAGCCATTCCCGGGTCGCTGATGGCGGTGCTGCCGATGCCGGTCACGATGAGGGTGATCTCACTTTCCTCTCCCATCGCTTCATCCAGCATGATGCCGGTGATGATTTCGCAATCATCGGCGGCGCTGCGTTTGATCAGGTTGAGCGCATCCGAAAGCTCATCTACTGCCAGCTCGTTGCTACTGTGAAAGTTGACGATGACCCCACGTGCCTGTTCCAACGCCACACTTTCAAGCATGGGGTGGTTGAGAGCTTTATTGAGCGCCTGCATGGTGCGGTTTTCTCCACTTCCGCTTCCTATCGCCAGGTAAGTGCCTCCGCCCATTTCCATCATACGAAGAACATGAGCAGTGTCAATATTGATCAAACCGGGTTTGGAGACCAGCTCCGAGATGCTCTGGATGCCCATGCGCAACGCGTCATCCGAAAGGCGAAATGCCATATCCAGTGGAAGATCGCGCGGTGCGACCTGTAGCAGTTTATCGTTGGGGATGGTGACTAGGGTATCGGTGTAGGGGCGCAACTGGGCGATGCCCTCATCGGCGTTGCTTTTCCGTTTGCCAAACTCAAAACTGAAGGGGGTGGTTACGAAGGCGATCACCAGCATATTCATGGATTTTGCGATACGCGCCGCGATGGAGATGGCTCCGGTGCCAGTTCCCCCACCCATTCCGGCGGTCAGGAAGACCATATCCGCACCTTCCAGCGCCTGGGCGATCTCGCGGAAGCTCTCTTCCGCAGCCAGTTTGCCGATTTGTGGGTTACCGCCTGCTCCCAAGCCTTTGGTCAGGTCCGGTCCCAGCAGAATGGTGTGCTGTGCCTTGCTGGTTTGAAGTACCTGATGGTCGGTATTGGCAGCGATGTAATCCACATGATCCAAACCTAAAGCGAGCATGCGATTGATAGTATTGCAGCCTGCTCCTCCCAATCCCATCACTTTGATCACAGGCAGATCTTCTGTGAACTCCCCCGGGTTATTGCTGTTGATGATCATATCCATCCTCCACAAGCATGCTGGGTTCCACGCGCATCCTGCGTACCAGGATGCTTTCATTTTGTGCCAGTATATTTAATTTTTCTTGCATATCATCGTTATTAGTGACCAGCAAGGTGACCTCGCTGGCATCCAACGCTTCATTTACAGAGACACCCGTATGCGGGTGAAATTTGTTCAGGAAAGGCTGCAGGGCTGCTGCCTTGCGCGGATCACTTTGCCAGCTTTCATCCGGCAGCAGCAAGTAGTGCACGAACGGATCGGGAAGGGTTTTCTTCTGTTCCGGTGATAATATGGTTTCTTTTTGCGCTGCCTGCGCGTCTTGTATTTTTGCAAAGATCCCTTGCAGACTTTGCCAATCCAGTTCCACCAGAAAGTTACAGGTAGCCACCTCAGGTGGAATAGGTTCCTTTAGCAACTGGTCATCGCCTCCCGCGTACAAGTTTGGGTAGAGCACCTCAAGGATATCCTGCACAATGCTGAGTTGTTGGATTTCAGGGGATGTGCCATATTCCGCTGATCGCCCGGCTTGTAGTAGCAGGATGGGCAGGGAATGGTTCAGTACTGCTTTTACATTTGCCTGATACCAATCAAAGATACGAAAACCTTGCTGGTTCTCGCCATCCTGGGGCGTGTAATAGGGCGTGCTGGCAGGCCAGCGTTCCGGTCCACCGGCGCCCCATTGAAGGGGATGGTTATTTGTCCATGCGTATGCGCTCAGGGTGAGGGATTCCAACAATGCAGTTTTGCCTTTTTCTTGTAGTGTTTGCAGTGCCAAACGCAGGAATACGGTATCCCAAAAATCACCGGCTGGCTGCAGGGGTGGGAAGACCGGCTGAATGTTCTTTTCCAAACATTTCTCAGCCAGCAAACTGAATTTCTCAAGGAATATCTCCAGCAAATCCGGTTTTACCCAGGTTTGGGGATCCCAGAAATCCTGCCGGTTGGGGCGATCGAAAAGGATAAGGCGTTTCACATGCAGATTGGCAAGATTATTGATTAAGTCTTGATATGCCAGCAGATCAAAATCCGTCTGCAGGCTGGTCTTTAGAAAAACATCCACCGTGATGCCGTGTTCTGTCAATGTGTTGATACTATTAACGGGCAGTGATTGGCAGGTGAGCACCTCCACCATTGCATATTGGGTTGCGCTATTTTTTGCAAAGGTGATGAAATTCTCCAGATAGGACGTATCGTTCTGGAGATGCTGCGGTAGGATGTGAAAGCCGTGCCGTGCTTGAATTTGAAGGGTTTTGGATGACTTGTGTTCCATAGTTTACTTCCTAACCGTTATGTAGCAAGGTTTATGCCAACCCTGCTTTTATGACTCTGCTATAATCATTTTCATGATTCTGGTAACAGGTGCTTCTGGTTTTGTGGGCAGTGCGCTGATCGCCTACCTTTCACAACAGGGTCTGCCGGTGCGCGCCCTTCTGCGACCTTCACGTTATTCACCACGCCTTCCGCGCAACATCCCGGTGGAAGTGGCTGTCAGCAGTTTGAGCGATGAACGCGGTATCCGTGCGGCGTTGAAGGATGTCAGTTGTATCTTCCATCTGGCAAGTTCGGAAAAGGAAGGGCAGAATGTTAACCTGGAGAAAACCGACATCCGGGGGTTGGAGGTATTGCTAGAATCAGCCCAACAGGTAGGAGTGGAGCGCATTCTTTTTCTGAGCCATATCGGCGCCGATAGAACTTCCGGGTTCCCCACCTTTCGAGCAAAAGCGATAGCTGAGAAAATGATCCAGAGCAGCCCGGCGGCAGCCACCATCCTGCGCACTTCGGTGCTGTTTGGGCAGGGGGATGGCTTTATCTCTTACTTTACACGTGGATTGCAAGCAAATAAATTACTGTATGCCATTCCGGGCAGTGATGATATTCTCATGCAGCCGTTATGGATCAATGATTTGGTGAATTGTTTATATCTGGCTTATCGTGAAGAGGAATACGCCGGAAAGACACTGCAGCTGGGAGGGGGGGAGTATTTCACCTTCCGCCAGGTTCTCAGTATGCTTATGGAGCGCATCGGGGTGAAACGCCAGCTGGTTCCCGTCGCGCCCGCAGCGCTGCGCGCACGCAATCTGTGGTTTGGGGAATCACCCAAAGCAGCCCTGATGTCTACCTACTGGATCGATTATCTGGCAGCAGATCGCACCTGTTCGCTGGATTCTCTCCCCCAGCAGTTTAATATCCTACCCGGGCGGTTCAGCGAGAAGTTGAAATTCATTCTGCCGGCTCGTCCTTCCAGGTGAGAGAAAAAACCAGATGCTGGTAGGGGTCAAGGGCAAAAACAAGACCATCCTTTTTCAATGCCGGTTGCTTGAAAGTCCATTTCTTGCGTGTGCGCACCTCGCGACACACCAATGCCTGATTTTTGCCTGCTGGTGGCGGGATCATATCCAACAACGCCCGGACCCGTAGCGATCCATCCTTCTCTGCTATAGGCACGCTGTGATCGAAATGGATATCCAAATGCTGGTAAGTGTTGTTGACCACCACCAAATGATGGCGTTTGCCATGCTGGTTGTGATACGCAAATACATCCGGAACAGATTTTCCGGACACAGCCTGCACATCAAATAAGGTGAAGGTGTGGGCATCTGCAAAATAAGCGCGCTTGCGCAGCAAGGGGAATATCCATTTTTTATGCTGCCGGATGAGCTCTGCATCTTCCTGTTCATCCCATTGGGGGATAAGATAATCCATGCCATAACGTTCTTCAAAGCCCTCGATCTGCCCATGCCCTATCATGGGCAAACCGGGCATAGTTGCTAGCATGGTGCAAACCGCAAAATATTTTTCGCTCTTGCCAAATTGATCCGCGGCGGTGCGTTCATCGGGATTATTGAGAAAATTGACAAAACGACCGAGTATCGCAGGGTTTGTGCTGAGCGCATTTTTTAGCACCTGCTGATATTTATCATTTTCTTCATCACGCAGCAGATTCATGAAAGCGCTGTTGTACACGCGGTGCATGCCCAGTTCGTTGATGAAATATCCCTCCATTAGCCAGAACGCTTCAGCCATCAACACCGCGTTAGGATTCTGCTCGGCTACTCGCTCCACCACTTCCTTCCAAAATTCACGCGGCATGCGGCGGTCGAATTCTTCGGCGCTCATGGTATTGTTCTCGCGGGTGGGAATGCAGCGTTCTTTGCTATTAGGCAGGGGATACCACAGGCGTTGAAAATGTTTCTTGGTGAGTGTCATAGCTGCATCAAAGCGCATGAGCGGAAAGCGCTGCACGATGGTCAGGATGGTTTGTATGATTTGCTCGCGTACCTGTGGGTTGAGATAATCTAGCTGGGCAGTGTCATTCCAGGGCATGCTGGTGCCGTCGTTGCCGTGATAAATGTATTGTTTAATATCTTTTTCTTTATCTTCATAAAGAAACACTTCCGCGGCGCCGCTCTGGTCATAGTAGCCATTTTCCAGCATGATAGAGACATCAGGTAAAGGGGAAAGGTCTGGACTATTAAATAGAAAGGAATCTATCGGGCTTTTTGGGACGGAGATGTACCAGTCAGGATGCTCCAACAACCAGGTGGCATCCACCCCGGTATGGTTGGGGACCATATCCACACACAGCTTGATGCCGAGCTGCTCGCATTGGTACAGCAATCCATCCACAGCGCTTTCTCCTCCCAGCGAAGCGGCGATGCGATATTCTTTGATGGAATAAGCGGATGCGGTGGTCTCGGTTCTGCCGTACAGTTCCTTAATGCGTTCTGATGCCGGACTGCGTTCCCACACCCCGATCAACCACAAGCTGTTGATGCCCCAATCTGCCAGCTGTGCCAATTCTTCAACGGGAATTTGGTCGAGATGCTGGATGGTTCGCCCGTATTTACGGCTCAACTGCACCAGCCATACATTGGCATTCTTGGCGATTAACACTAGATTTTTCTTCCAAGCCGATTCTTCAAAATTTCTTGAATCTTTTTTACGCTTCTTGAATTTCAGTACTCTCTCCGGGGCGTGGGCGCGTTTCTGCTCCTCTTCGATCTCTTCATAGATGAATTTGAGGGTTTTATCCAGCTCGGTGACTTGCTGTTCGTTGAGAAAAAGCCATTTTTCATGGATATGTTGCAATTGAGGGAGCGCATCTTGAGGAGAAGATTGCAGCATATCCTCGAAAAGGGTGAGAAGGTTACGATGATCAAGGTGTATACCATCCAGAGCAATACGGATATCTTCGTTTGGTAGCAAAGGAAAACCATCAAATAAAATTGTCAGAAAGGTAAATGCCTCATCCTGAAGCATCAGACTGGTGCGGAGAATATCCAGCATGACCGCATCATCGGGTTTGTTGGTTTTAACCATGGAACGGTAATTCTCTATTACCGATTGATAAGAGAGCAGCCAGCTCTGCATACTTTCGTGAGAAAGGGCTGCTGAAATGATCTCCCCAAACAGAGTGTGCAGGTAGTCGGCTGCCAGCACCTGCCAGGCTTTGATCTCAATTTTCTGGTGGGCGTGCTCATTCAGCGTCTGGGCAACCAGGCGTGCTTTTTGTGAATCTTGAATGGAAAGCATATGCTCGTTATCCACGAGGTGCTGCAAGCCATCTAGTTTTTCGACAACTGACTGTGCAAGTTGAAAGGTCATATACTCTATTTCCTTTTCTATTATTGTAGGGGAAAAATTGATTTATACAGGAGGTATGTTTTAGAATCTTGAAGGTCGGGAAAAATGGTGATGTGATCCTGACCGGCTAGATATTGGGCGGCTCGCATGAGAAAATCGGATTTCCACCCGAAAAGGGATGCGGTGCGGTTGGATTCCGCCATCCCAACGGAACGCAGATATGCCAGCAGAATGGTTTGCTGGGCTTTCTCTTCGCTGAGAAAACGCGCTGCTTCCACGATCTCAGGATAACAGCGGGCTGCAATATCGTAGATCATAGCATAGCCCCAGCGTCCCACGTTGGCAATGCCTACCGGAACGATCTTCATCTCTGCCTGCAGATCGGTCAGGGCTTTATCAAAGCGATATTTATTTTCGGTCGAGGAAAGGTGGGCTGCTTTACGCAGATCAATGGTATGGGTAGGACCGTTGTGCAACAGTGCTTCGTAGACATTTTTTGTTTCTCTGCTCATTAACCCATTTTTATACTGCACCAGATAGTCATTCTCAAAATCGCCATAATTGGGGGTGAGCGCATAAAAATGTGGCGCCAACGTGAGTGAGACGATGGTAGATTTCTTGCGGATGAGCTTGGCGTAATACCAGACGTGCTTATCCAGCAGATCATCCTTCCAGCGCCAGGTGATATGCCCGGGATCATCGTGTGTGTTGGGCAATGGGCGATCACCAACGGTGGCGTTCCATAAACTGGGCAATTCAGCGTTTTTTATAGGCCAGAAGAAGACAAAACCGCGTTCTTCCACAAAGCGGATGGCATCTTTTTCATTTTGAAGCCACAATCGGCGGGCAAGATGGTAGGTTTCTGCCCGATAGTCGAGGGTACGGTCCTGAAGTATTTGAAAATCAATCATTGCGCAGGATATGGGTGATGATGTTCGAGCCACTGCCGCCGATGTTTTGTGCCATACCAATGCGCGCTTTTTCCAACTGGTTTTCGCCAGCGGTCCCGCGCAGCTGTTGAATGACTTCCACGAGCTGGTACATACCGGTGGCGCCCACCGGATGACCACGTGCTTTCAATCCGCCCATGGTGGCAACCGGCAGGCTGCCATCCAAACGGATGGCGCCATCCAGAGCCATTTGCGGTCCTTTGCCCCGTTCAGTAAAACCATTGGCTTCCAACGACAGGGCAGCCATGATAGTGAAGGCATCGTGGTATTCAAAGAAATCGATATCCTGCGGACCAATACCCGCTTGCGCATATGCTTTTTTGCTGGAACTTTCCGCCGCACTCAACCAGGTAGGGTCTTTGCGGCTGTGTACAGCGATGGTATCCGTTGCGGCGGAAGAGCCAACCACACGGATGACCTTCCCACTTACCATCTCTGCCGGAACCAGGACGATCGCTGCCGCACCGTCCCCGATAGGGGACGAATCCATCAAATTAATAGGATCGCAGATCATGGCTGCATTGACGAATTTATCTTCAGTGATCGGCATGTGGAAGCGTGCGAAGGGATTGTGAACAGCATTGGCATGGGCATTAATGGAAAAATTGGCAAAGTCGCGGTGCTTCCAGCCTGTTTCATGCATGTAACGCTGCATTAAGAGCGCGTTTAATGCCACGAACGAGAGCCCCTGGTCTGCTTCCCAGTCAGCGCTGGCTGCGGTCGCCAGAGCGGAGGTGATCTCATTGGAAGGGGAATCGGTCATTTTCTCAACGCCCACTGCCAACGCAATATCCACCTCGCCGGATGCAACTGCCAGGAAGGCAGCACGAAAAGCAGCGGAACCGGAGCTGCACGCTGATTCCAGCCGAAGGGCGCTGATGTTCTTGGCGCCGATCCAGTCGGTGAGATAGGCGCCCAGGTTCTGCTGACTGTTGGCAGAAGCTGACATCATATTTCCAACGTACACTCCGTCAATATGACTGATGCCGCAATCCTGCACGGCTGCGAAAATAGCTTCTCCGGCGATCTCTTTCAGAGATCGATCCCATTGTTCTTCTACCTTTGTCTGCCCAATACCTATGGCTGCTACTGCACGCATTCCATCTCCTGCTAATTCTAGTTTCTGTTATTATAAGGCGCATGCCTATCAGATCCTATCGAATCTGTGATAAGCTAACCCATTTGCCAGGAGACTAGGTATGAAGATCCATGATATTAGCATTGAATTATCGCCATCCATGGTGCGCTGGGAGGGAGATCCTCCCATGCAAATCAAACAGGTATTGGAAATGAAAGAGGGTGCTCCTTACAACCTGAGCGAGATTGCGATGAGCGTGCATCAGGGTACCCACATGGATGCGCCGCGCCATTTCTTGCAGGATGGAAATTTGATCGAAGATTTTTCACTGGAGCTACTGGTGGGAGAAACGCAAGTTGTTACTATTCCTGATGGTGCCGAAAGTATCAATGCGGATGTATTGAAAATACTCCCAATCAAAAAGGATATCAAACGCCTGTTGTTCAAAACTCGCAATTCCGCTTTTTGGAAAACGAACCCGCATGAATTCCAGGATGATTTCATCTCTCTTAGCCTGGATGGCGCGGATCATTTGATTTCGTTAGGAATACAACTGGTAGGTATCGATTATCTATCCATTTCCCCTGCAGATGATTTTCGACCGGTGCATGCCCGCTTGATGGAAAAAGGCATCGCCATTATTGAGACCCTGGACCTGTCAGAAGTGCAGGCAGGATTCTACACGCTGGTGTGTTTACCGCTCAAATTAAAAGGCGTGGAAGGCGCTCCGGTTAGGGCTGTATTACTGCAGGAATGATCAATGCGAGACGGGCAGACTGAACCCCCCATCCACCACGATCACTTGACCACGGATCATGTTGGCTTCTTCTGAACATAAGAAAGACACTACATGTGCGATATCCTGCGGGGTGGCAATGCGACCGGCAGGAGTTTGCTGGGCTGCGCGCTGGATGATTGTTGGGTCCGAAAGCAATGAAAAATGCTGAAGCGCTTCCGTTTCCACTACACCCGGAGATACCGCATTGACTGCGATATTCTTGGACCCTAATTCCACTGCCAGATAACGCACCAACGCTTCCAGAGCAGCTTTACTGGCGCCCACCGCTATGTATTCCGGCATCACTCTGACCGAACCCTGGCTGGAAACGGCTACCATTTTTCCTCCCCCTCGTTTTTCCATCATCGGAACCGCCAGTTGAGCGCCGAACAAGAAAGCGCGTGCGTTGACATTTAAAGTATGATCCCAACCTTCCGGTCTCTGTTCCAACGCGGGGCGGTTGAACCCGGATGCTGCGTTGCTGATGAAGATATCCAACCCGCCAAATTCGTCTTCGATTGCCTGGAATAATTTTTCAAGGTTATCCATCTTGCCGATGTTGGCACGCACTACCAGCGCTTTTTTCCCCATTTCCCTGATGATAGCAGCGGTTTCTTCAGCAGGTTGCCGGTTGTGCACGTAATTAATGATGATATCCGCTCCCTGTTCTGCCAGCTGGATGGCGATCGCTTTTCCGATTCCGCGGCTGGAACCGGTTACCAGTGCGATTTTCTCATGAAATTGTGGTTGTGAATTAGTGTTCATAAGGGCATCCTTTCAGACAATTGACAGTGAAACCACTGCCATTCACCCTATTTTAACCCCCAGGAACTGTGATAGGATACAAATAAATTCACAGTGGAGCAAGAGAATATGGTGCAGAGCAAGAATCAGCAGGTGATCGATCGTTGTATGGCGCATAATTTTTGGACCTGGTCAGCACAGAAAGAGGTGGATGTCATCCCTGTGCAAAGAGCCGAGGGGGTATTTTTCTGGGATTTTGAAGGAAAACGCTATCTTGATTTCAATTCCATGGTGATGTGTTCCCATATCGGCTATGGCAATGCGCATGTCATTGATGCTATGTGCAGTCAGGCGCACAGCCTGACCTTTGCCGGTCCGCACATGGCGACCGAGATCCGTGCCAGGCTGGGTGAAAAGCTGGCGGAGGTGTTACCCAAAGAGTTGGATCATTTCCTCTACACATTGGGTGGGGCGGATGCCAATGAAAATGCCATCAAACTTGCACGTGCGGTCACTGGAAGGCACAAGATCCTTGCACGCTACCGCTCGTATCATGGCGCATCGCATGGCGCGATTGCACTTTCAGGCGACTTGCGCAGGGTAGCTTGGGAACCGAATGTGATGGGGGGTGTGGTACATTTCCCGGTCCCTTACCGTTTCCGGGATGACCTTGTGCCGGATGCCATGCATGT